>JANOZQ010000307.1:0-1928 GCA_031429555.1 Sphingomonas sp.
GTGTGCGAGCTGTTCGCCATGAAGCTCATCCGCATTGATTCAGCGCTCAGCTTGGTGATGTCAGAAGGCTTGTCGCCGCCCGCGGAAAGTGCATCAGATTGCGCGACAATAACGTCGGCTTGCGCGTCGAGTGCCTTGCCCCAGGCGCCGGCGAACGCCTCGAACCAGTTTTTTGATTTCGTGTTGAAGTCACTCATGCTTGGTGCCGCGGCCATGTTGCCGAGTGAAGTGTTCGAAATCGGGTCTGTCATGATGCTTTCCTTCCGTTGGGTTCAGTCGACGTTGGTAATGAAGTGTCCGGAGTGGGCGCGGGCGGAGATGCCGTACCCAATATGAGTTCCTCGATGCGGCCATCGCGTTCGAAGCTCGCGCGGCCATTGCCAATGCTGAGGATTTTGTGGCCGGTGGGCACCTGTGAACCGGCGAACCAGTGCGTGCCATCAGCAGTCACAATATAGCCGGGGGTGCCATCGACAAATGTGGCGAGCCCGAAAACGCCGCCCGAAAAGAAATACTGCAGATCGCGGTCGCCGCGCGTGCTTGATGTCGTGAACGACACGCGGGTTACCGCGGGCAGGTCGCGGCGGATAAGTTTACTCAATTCATCCTGCCGGTCGGCGGGCAGGAACTCGGTCGTCACGAGCAAGCTGTTGCCGCGCATCGGGCGCGCATCAGCGTCGACGCCTTGGGCGCGGAGCATGTCGGTCGCCGAAGCGGCCATTGCCTGCATCGTATCGACGTCGATGGTGGCACGACCGATGCGTTCGCCGACGATAGTTCGCAACCGTCCAAGCTCTGCGTCGTCTTTGACCACGCCGATGATCATCGGGCCCTGTCCATTGGGGCCATCAGTCACCGTCAGATTGCGGAAGCCCGCATTGGCAAGAACGGCCTGATGGCTCTGGGCATTGGTGAACTGGCCGCTGACCCACTGCGTCGCTGGACCACCGGCAATGGCGAGGAGCAGGACCAGCGCTGCAACCACGCCATAAAATGGCCAGTTGCGCTCGACCGCTATCGCATCGCGCAAGGGATAGAGCCTAGTTGCCAGCCGTTCCGAAAGGTCTGCTTGCGGGGCTTCTGCAGCGGGTTCGGCAGCAACAGGGGCAATCATCGTCGATAGGCGTTCGACTTCGGCCCAGCGGTCAGAGTCCGCATCGCCGATTGCAATCACAAACGCGCCGATTGTCAGCGGCACGAAGGCGGGAAGGCTGGCATCCTCACCGGTCGCAACGGGCCTTCCCAGCAATCCGATTTCGCCGGCGATGACACGGATTGTCGCCACGTCCGCGCCCAGATGAAGCTGGATCGACAACCCCTTGGTCGAGGCATCGCGCAGCACAATGTCATGGTCGAACGCATGGCCGATTCGCACGAATTTGCCACTGTGGAGCCGGTGCTCAGCCCCTTTCGAACGGCCCGCAATCACCCGCAATATCATGTTGCCGATCATCAGCGGCGGTGGAAAAGGTGCGTTCATCGCGATCCTCCCGGCTTGATACGGCGACCGGCAGCAAGCGCGTTCAGCCGGTCAAGCGGGATGATGCGCGACGCCGCATCCGCTGCCTGAGCATTCGGACTTTGCGACAGGATGCGCGCGGTAATCAGGAACAGCCGTTCGAAATGTGACCCGCCCTTGCTGCGCTTGCGGAACAGCTGTCCGACAACAGGAATGTCGCCCGCGACCGGCACTTTCGATTTATAGTCATATTCGGTGTCGATGGTCATGCCGCCGATCAGCAGGCTCTCGCCCTGCTTGACGACAGCATTGGTATTGATGCTCGATTGCTTGACCGCCGGTATGCCGTCGACAATCAAACCGCTCGGTGATCCGTCAACGATGTCGATGGCCAACCGCGTGCGGAGTTCGCCGCCGTCATAAAGCACCGACGGATTGACGCGCATGATCAGGCCTGCGGTAATCGGGA
>JANOZQ010000308.1:0-3022 GCA_031429555.1 Sphingomonas sp.
GGATCGCGTGAATAAAGCTGGCCGGTGTCAGGTTCGACAATGTCGCAGAATATGATCATCATCGGCGTCGCGCTGAACGGATCGACATAGACTGCGTCGAGATCGGGCTTCAGGATCATGTCGCTTTCGTTGATCGCTTTCCAGCCTTCGATCGACGATCCGTCGAACATCAGCCCGTCGGTCAGCTCGTCTTCGCCGATGACGCCCGCGCACATGGTCAGATGCTGCCACTTGCCCTTGGGATCGGTGAAGCGGACATCGACCCACTCGATTTCCTCGTCCTTGATCCGCTTCAGAATGTCTGCCGGTGTCGCCGCCTTCGCCATTTGTGTGCCCTTTTTCTGGTAAGTTTAGAGTGCGTCTGAATCAGTCTCACCGGTGCGGATGCGCAGCGCGCTTTCCACCGGAATCACGAAAATCTTGCCATCGCCGATACGGCCGGTTTGTGCCGCCGCCGCAATCGCTTCAACGACCCGCGGCGCCATGTCATCATCCACCACGATTTCCAGCTTCACCTTGGGCAAAAAATCGACGACATATTCGGCACCACGATACAGCTCGGTATGCCCCTTCTGCCGCCCGAAGCCCTTGGCTTCGGTCACGGTGATTCCGCTGACACCGACATCGTGAAGCGCTTCCTTCACTTCGTCGAGCTTGAACGGTTTGATGATGGCTTCGATTTTTTTCATGTGTAACCCCTGCCGTTGTGTTTCAATAAACGTGCCAATCGCTGCGATGCAACATAACTGTGCGGACGCCGTCATTTGCGCAAGAGAGTTGAACTGCTTTTAGGCAGAGTCGAGGGGGTTGCCCGTTTTTTGGGCATCTGCAGCGTCAATAAGGCGGGCGATCCATCCCAGTTGAGCTCTTTGTAAATATTTCGCACCCCGATTCGGTGATTCCGACCGAATGTTCGAATTGCGCCGACAGAGTCTTGTCGCGCGTTACCGCTGTCCAGCCATCGTCGAGCATTTTGACATCGGGGCGACCGATGTTGATCATCGGTTCAATGGTAAAGAACATCCCGGGGCGCAGTTCGGGGCCAGTGCCCGGGCGCCCCGCATGGACGACTTCGGGTGCGTCATGAAACAATTGTCCTAGGCCATGTCCGCAGAAATCGCGGACGACGCCATAGCGGTGCTTTTCGGCAAATGACTGAATCGCATGCGCCACGTCACCCATTGTATTCCCCGGTCGCGCTTGTTCGATGCCCAGCATCATGCATTCATACGTCACATCGACCAGCCGCCGCGCTTTGATCGGCACGTCACCGACGAGGAACATGCGGCTGGTGTCGCCATGCCAGCCGTCAACGATTGTCGTCACGTCAATGTTGATGATGTCGCCGTCGCGAAGTTTCTTGTCGCCGGGAATGCCATGACAAACAACATGGTTGATCGATGTGCAGCAACTGTGTGTGAACCCGCGATAACCAAGCGTTGCCGGGATCGCGCCGTCGCGGATCATGTGCGCGCGGACCATATCGTCAAGCTCGCCCGTCGTGACGCCGGGAACGACGTGGGGGATCAACGCGTCGAGCACTTCGGCCGCTAGTTTTCCCGCAGTGCGCATGCCCGCAAAACCATCGGGGCCGTGCAGTTTGATTGTGCCATCGCGCGAGGCGCGGGCTTGGGCGGACGCGGTTACATAGGTGGTCATGCCGGCAACATAATCGCACGACGCGCACTTTGCGAGAGGCGTTCTTCCCGCTAGACGCCCGCAAATGACCAAAGACCGCATCTACACTGCCGCACTTGCCGTGATCGGCGACGAAATCCTGTCGGGCCGCACGCAGGACAAGAATATCGCGCAGATCGCGCTGTGGCTGAACCTTCAGGGTATCCGCCTTGCCGAAGTGCGCGTCGTCCCCGATGTCGAGGATGCGATCATCGAAGCCGTCAACCAATTGCGTGCGCGCAACGATTATCTGTTCACCACCGGCGGCATCGGGCCGACGCATGACGACATCACAGTCGATGCGATTGCCAAAGCGCTGGGTGTTGCAGTCGTCCACCACCCTAAGGCGGTCGAAGTCCTGCAAAGCTACTACGAAACGCGCGGCGGCGCGACCGAGGCACGGTTGCGCATGGCACGCGTGCCCGAAGGCGCAACGCTGATCGAAAACCGCATGTCGGGCGCGCCGGGTATCCGCCACGGCAATGTCTTCATCATGGCGGGCGTGCCGCACATCACGTCGATGATGCTCGAGGCGCTGTCGGGCACGCTTGAGGGCGGCAAACCGTTATTGAGCGAAACCGTCGGTTGCTGGGTTGCCGAAAGCGAAGTTGCCGACCTGTTGCGCGCAACCGAAAAGGCGAACGAAGGCTGCCAGATCGGCAGCTACCCCTTCTTTCGCGATGGCAAAGTCGGCGCGAATTTTGTGGTGCGGTCTACCGAGCAAGCAGGGCTGGATGCATGTGTTGCGGCGCTGGCCGACGGATTGGCGGCAACCGGGCGCGAGAGTGTTACGGGAGGAATTTAGACGCTGACCCTCGGCAATCGGCGAAGCAATACCAATGCGACCACGCCAAATCCTGCGGCAACAACAAACGGCGCGCCCGGAAAATAGACTGGTGCTGTGGCGCTCGTAAAATACGCCATCGGCGTCGTCAGTACCAGCGGCGCGACAATCGAACCCAGCCCCAGTGCCATTGCCGAAATCCCTTGAACCTCGCCCTGCGTTTCAGGCGTCGCGCGGCGCGAGAGCATGGCCATCAGGCTCGGCTGTACCAGCCCTTGCAACGCAATGAATATCATCGCAGCAAACGCCATCCAGCTTTCGGTCATGAACGCATAGCTCAGATACCCTGCCATTGCCGCGAACAGGCCAATGGTCGCGGCATCACGTTCGCCAAACCGCTTGACCGCTGGACCCGTGATAAACGTCTGGCTCAGCGCAATTGTGATCCCGACGACCGCAAGGCTGATCCCGATCAGCTTTGTCGACCAGCCGAATTTGGCAATCGCATAGAAACTCCACGTCATCGGATAGACCAGGCTCGACACCTGCCACAGGATCAGC
>JANOZQ010000309.1:0-1533 GCA_031429555.1 Sphingomonas sp.
CTCAACAACCGCATTTCCGAACATATCTTCACGCTGCTCGGCAATATCGGCATTCCGCACCATTTCATGCGTCGCCTGAACATGCGCGAGCAGCTGATCCGGCAAGTCGAGATCATCCCGATCGAAGTCGTCGTCCGCAACGTCGCCGCCGGATCGCTCTCGACCCGCCTTGGCATCGAGGAAGGCACGCAGCTTCCCCGCACGATCATCGAGCATTATTACAAAGACGATGCGCTCAATGATCCGATGATCACCGAAGAGCATATCGCGGCGTTCGGCTGGGCATCCCAGGAAGAAATGCACGACATTGCCGACATGGCGATCCGCGTGAACGACTTCATGAGCGGATTGTTCGCGGGGATTGGCATCCGCCTCGTCGACTTCAAACTCGAATTCGGCCGTGTGTGGGAGAACGACTATGCCCGCGTCATCCTTGCCGACGAGATCAGCCCCGACGGTTGCCGCTTGTGGGACATGACGACCAACGAGAAACTCGACAAGGACCGCTTCCGTCGCGACCTTGGCGGCGAAGTCGAAGCCTATCAGGAAGTCGCGCGGCGTTTGGGCCTGCTCCCCGACGGTGCCGATAATGTCGTCCTCGATCTGGAGGCACAGCGCAAAAAGCGCGGGCGGTGACCAAACCCTTCCCCGTCGTCGTCAACCGCGGCGGCGGGGCAGCATCGCGGGCGGGGGCAGCGCTGGTTGACCAGATCGAAGCGGCGTTCAAGGCCGCTGGCCTGACTGCTGACGTCCATGCCGTCGATGGGCCAGACCTGATCGCAACCATCACCCGCCTCGCCAAATCGGGTGCAGTGGCCATCGGCGGCGGCGACGGCACGCAAGGGGCTGCTGCCGCGATTCTGAGCAGAGCAGGGGCCACGCACGGCGTCCTGCCACTTGGCACCCGCAACAATCTCGCACGCCAGCTTGGCCTCCCGCTCGACCTTGAAGGCGCTGTCAAAGTCATCGCAGACGGGCACAAAGCGACGATCGACCTGTCCGACGTTAACGGCCACAGCTTTATCAACAATGCGTCGATCGGCCTCTATCCCAAGTTGGTCGAACTTCGGGAGGGGGCACAGAAACGTGGCCTTCCCAAGTGGCTCGCGAAAGTGCCCGCATCATGGAGCGTTCTTAAAAATCTAACGCACCGTCGCTATCGCCTGACGCTCGACGACGCCGCGCAACCTGTCGTCACACCGCTGCTTTTCATCGGCAACAATGTGTACTCGCTCGATCCGGGCAAGGTCGGAACACGCGATGCGATGGACGACGGGCTTTTGTCGGTCTTTGCCGTTGCTAAAAGCACGCGCTGGGGGCTGGTCCGTTTTGCCGCGCGCACGCTTGTCGGCCGCAGCGATGCAGACCGCGATTTCGCCGCAATCGGCACTTGCCGGACGCTGACCGTCAACGCGCGTCGTCGCCATATCCCGATCGCGCTCGACGGTGAGATTATGAAACTCGCGACTCCCTTGAAATTTACCGTCCGCCCGCATGCCCTGTCGGTTTTCGTTCCGAAGCCGTGAACCTTGC
>JANOZQ010000310.1:0-4785 GCA_031429555.1 Sphingomonas sp.
CAACCTGTGACGTCGCGATTGTCGTTGCCGGTCTGACTGCGGTCGAGGAAGGCGAATTTATCCCGGGGGGTTTCACATTGGGTGCGGACACAACGACGAGCAGCATTGGCGGCGACCGGCGTTCCTTACGCCTGCCCGATGATCAGGTTGCACTGATCCGCGCGGTTTCAGCCGCCAACGCCCGAACGTTGGTCGTGATCGTGGCAGGATCGGCGATATTGTCTTCCGAATGGATCGATGGCCCCGCGGGCGTCATGCAGACATTCTATGCCGGTATGGAATGTGGTCATGCGCTTGCCGATTTGATTGACGGAAGCGTCAGCCCGTCGGCGAAACTTCCTTTCACGGTGCTGCACGATGAGGCAGATTACCCCTTCTTCGATCCCGATGCCGAAACAATCGATTATGATTATTATCACGGCTACACGCTGGCGGATCGCGATGGATTGGCAGTGCAGTTCCCGTTCGGGTTTGGACTTTCCTACGCTAAATTTGATTACACGGCGCTGGTGGCGCGTGTTGATGGCGACGTCGTTGTTGCCGAACTGGACGTGACCAATCGCGGTGAAGTGGCTGGCGACGATATCGTGCTGCTCTACATCACTGCGCCGGGCGTCGATTGCCAGCGCCCCCGGCGCCAGCTCAAAGGATTCGTCCGCGCCAATTTAGCACCCGGCGAGACACGGCGGGTAATGCTGAAAGTCGCCTGTAACGAATTGCGATGGTGGAATCCCGCCATTGGGGATTGGGCAACAGAAACAGGTGATTATCGTTTATTGATAGGTGATCAGACGGTAACGATCACGCTTTAACCGTCGCCTCTGCTTCATGCACCATTCGAAAGCCTCTTGCACACACGATCAGCCGCGAGCGTATTAAGCAGAGATAAGTCTGAATACTTCGACAACGGTTGTAATCAAAGTCGCGCGGTCCAGTTGCGCGTGGCAAAGGCGCGCAAACTGCATGAAATACCTATGCTTGATCCCGGGTCAATCCAGCACAGATTGCCGCCTTATTCCTCGTCTGCTCCCAAATTTCCCAGCCCATGCCGGTGCAGCTTCGAATAAAGGCTCTGTCGGCTAACGCCTAATATTTCAGCGGCGGAGGCACGATTGTCGCTGGTATATTGCAGCGCCGCTTCGATGCAGAGGCGCTCGATCAGGTCAGTGCTTTCGCGCACGATTTCCTTCAGCGACATGCGACCCACAAGATCGGTCAATTGCTCGACAGATCGCGGCAAATCGCGTTCGACCGGTGGCAGGTCGCGTGACCGGCGGGCAATCGCACGGATGCTGAACCCATAGCATGG
Organism: Sphingomonas sp.; assembly: GCA_031429555.1. GTDB lineage: Bacteria > Pseudomonadota > Alphaproteobacteria > Sphingomonadales > Sphingomonadaceae > Sphingomonas_O. Next base: position 1,310 of record JANOZQ010000310.1, read on the forward strand.
CCCGTCGTCACCAGGAGCGGACACCGCCGAGACTTCGACTTCTTCCTGGGTGCCGTCGGCGGCGCGGATGATCGTCGCAACATTGCGCGCCGATCCATGTTCGCGGATTTGCGCGATAATCAGTTCTAGGTCGATCCCCACTCGCCCGATATAGGCGCCGATGGGTGTGCCCCGGACGCGCTCGACCGAGGCCATCTGCGTCAGGTCTATAAACGCGGGATTGACCGCAACAACATTCAGGTCGGTATCGGCAAGCACGAACGCATCGGGCATCCGCGACAGCATGTCGATGATTTGCGCATCAGCCTGTTGATCACGTAAACTACCCGAGCTGCCGTCAACACGAATCAGGAAATAGCTTGCCTGATCCTGCCGGAAGATACTTGCTGACAGAACCACACTGCCGCGTCCGCCGGGCAGCTGCATTGCCATCGGCGGCTGGTCAGCCGCACTGACTGCCCCAAGATAGGTCATCAAGCCATCGTGGACATGCGGGTCGGCAATCACACTCAGCGGGCGATTAACCAGACTGCCTTCCGGTGCGCCGAGCAAACGCGTTGCCGCCGGATTGGCTTCGCGGATGCGGCGGCTTTCGGAATCGACAACCAGTATGGCTTCGGCCGCCCGCTCGAAAAGCATCCGGTAGCGCGACTCCGCTTGACGCAGCCGCAGATAATCACGTTCGAGCGACTGCTGGACCTGCATCAGTCGTTGTTGCAGCACAGCATTGGCGCGCAGGTCTCGACCGACCGCAATCACGCGACCGTCATTGCCCGATGCTAGTGCCCAGTATCGCACCGGCACATCGCCCGTTGCACTCGGGTGGTTCACTTGCCGCCAGCGGGGGATAGCGCCTGATGCCACCGCGCCGAGCATATCCTGTACCTTGCCACGACTTTCAATCGTGACAATATCGCACCAGTTGCGGCCCACCCATTCATCCGACCCTTCGATGGCGGGTTCGTGGCTGGCAATCGAAAAGTCGATCACGGTGCCGTCGGGATCAAGAATCAGCACCAGGTCGCCAGCCGCTTCCGCCAACCGCGCCGCTGCAATCGCGTCAAGCGATCCCAGCGTCGCACTCGGTGTGCGGAGCGGGACAGAAAGGGCAGAAGCAATATTCACCGGGCACAGGCCCCTTTTAAGCGGTCAAGCGCAGAATTCGCTGCGCGCGAGAAGCCCGTCTACCAGTGTGCCCGCCACCTTCAGCGCTTGCAGCGCATCGGGTGCCGTGGCGTCAGCCCCTATTTCAGTCGCGAGCTGCGGTGCAACATTAAAGATGCTGCCACCGACCATGATCCCGACAAACGGATTGCGCGACACGCTGCGCACCGCATTGATTAGCGACGGCGCGTCGTCGGCGCAAACTGTCCCGCTGACCGTTAATCCGACAAGATCATAAGAGTTCCGTGCGACCATCGAGAGCAAGGTCGACGTGCTGGTGTCGGTCATCAAATCGGTAGCCCAGCCAGCACGACGGAAGACATCCTCGACGATCACCGTACCGAAACTATGGTCATCGCCCGGCATGACGGCGAACAGGGCCGTGCGGACGTGAGCAGCGTCCGGCCCGCCGCGCACCGGCACCCGCGCCGACAATTCACGGACGACTTCTTGCAAGCGCCAGAGCGCCATCGTGACAGTAACAAAGTCGGCCGTATCCTCGTCCCACATCTCGCCGAGATGGCGCGCGGCGGGGGCAAGCAGTTCGACAAAAATCGTGTCGATCGTCACGCCGCGTTGCAAGAAGACATCGACATGGTCGAGCAGAGCGCTGGCATCCAGACTGATCGCAAGCGGCGCAAACGCCTTTGCTTCGTGATAGCTGATTGTCGGATTGCCCCTCGGGGCGGGGGTCACATGCTGATCACCGTCACGGCTGTGGGCGACCATAAGGCGTGGAATGATTTCGCTTTCGACCAGCGCCACAAACCCGCTAGGTTTGGCTGGGACGGCATCGGCGACCGGCTTTCGTCCGACGATACTGCGCAGCATCGGCCCGGCTGAGCCCACTTTCGCTATCGACCGCACGATCCCGTATACGCTCGCCATTCCGGGTTCTCCCGACCCTGAGCCGCAGTGCGAATATGCCGCACCCTCCGAGCTGGTTCATAAAAACCGCTCCCGGCGACTCGCACGATATGGCGCTTGCCGTTCGGTTGCAATGGATGCGTAACATAAAATCAAAGCGTGTGTAAATTATTTTGGACGTCAAAATGATTTGACACATGTCCGGTCGCGGGGCAGTCTCTGGGCAGGAGGCGGTTGCACAAACATGGAGTCGAACAGACCCTTATACACCGCAGAGCAGCGTGTCCGTCGTGACGCCTCGGTGTGGACATTGGTTCAGGGTGTTCTCGCGCCTGTGCAGTTCGTTATTTTCCTCGTCAGCCTTTTCCTTGTGCTGCGTTATCTGAGCACAGGCGAAGGAGAGCAGGCTGCGACAATTTCGATCATCGTCAAGACGCTGGCGCTCTATACAATCATGATCACGGGCGCGATCTGGGAAAAAGTCGTGTTCGGCAAATATCTGTTTGCTGACGCGTTCTGGTGGGAAGATTTCTTCTCGATGTTCGTGATCGCGCTGCACACAGTGTATCTCGCGGCGCTGTGGTTCGGGCTGGGCAACGAGACCGACCGGATGCTGATCGCGCTGGCGGCATATGCGACTTATGTCATCAACGCCGGGCAGTTCCTTTGGAAACTTCGCGTGGCCCGTCTCCAGTCCTCGACAACAATGGTGGCCGCATGAGCGGCGTCATGCCCGCCGCGACGGCTGATTGCGCCCCCGTTCTCAGGGAGCGCGGCCAGCGCGAAGTCTTTTGCGGCCTCACCGGCATCATCTGGCTCCACCGCAAAGTTCAGGACGCTTTCTTCCTTGTCGTCGGCAGCCGGACCTGAGCGCATTTGCTGCAATCGGCGGCGGGCGTAATGATCTTCGCCGAGCCGCGCTTTGCAACCGCTATCATCGAGGAACGCGATCTCGCCGGGATGGCCGACTGCAACGAAGAACTCGACCGCGTCGTCGACAAGTTGCTCGCCCGCCGCCCCGACATCAAACTGCTGTTCCTCGTCGGGTCATGCCCCTCCGAAGTCATCAAGCTTGACCTCAGCCGCGCCTCGCAACGCCTCAACACCAAGCACGACGGCGTGCGCGTCCTCAACTATTCGGGCAGCGGCATCGAGACGACCTTCACCGAAGGCGAGGACGCCTGCCTCGCTTCACTCGTTCCCGAGCTGGCGATCGACCATAGCGGCGAGCAAAGCCTGATGATCGTCGGTGCACTCCCCGATGTTGTCGAGGACCAGTTCCTGCGCCTGTTTGACGAGCTCGGCATCGGCCCCGTTCACTGCCTGCCCGCCCGCCGTGCCGCCGATCTTCCGCCGGTCGGCCCGAATACCCGATTCCTGCTCGCCCAGCCTTTCCTCGGTGAAACCGCCCGCGCGCTCGAAGATCGCGGTGCGGTCCGCCTCGA
>JANOZQ010000311.1:0-9036 GCA_031429555.1 Sphingomonas sp.
CGTTTCGCGTGGGATCGACGATATTAACCGCGCGCGCACCCATCACGGCAGAACGCTGGACACATCTGGCGGTCACCGCGCAAGATGGCACGTTGCAACTCTACGTCGATGGTCGCGAAGCGGGGTCGGCAAAGACCACAATTTCCGCCGTCGCGCCTGCCATCGCGATTGCCGCCGTTGGAAAGGAAGCCCATTTCGGTGGGTCGCTGGTTTTTTCGACGCTTGAAGATGTTGCGCTGTCGGTCAGTGACATCGCTCAAAAGGCGCAAACAACACCGCAGTTCGATCTTGTCCAAATGCGCGACGTCGGGGTCGGCTGGGCATTCCAGAAACAGGCCAACATCGGCCTGACCGAAACACAGGACGCATGGTTGCTCCCGCGCAGCGCAACCGCTGTGTCGGTGCCCGTCGCAATACCCGTCAAGGCGGAGCCATCACTGACGGCAGTTGCACCTGACCGGTGGCAGATCAACAATTGGCGGATGATTGCAGCACCGGTGATGGCCGGTCGCAGCGGGGCAACACTGTCCGTGCCCGGCGTCGATACCACCAGCTGGTATCAAGCCACGGTGCCCGGCACCGTCCTGACCACGCTTGTTGACCGAGGTGTCTATCCCGATCCTTATTACGGTCTCAACAACATGGCGATCCCCGAATCGCTTGCGCGGCAGGACTATTGGTTTCGCGCCAGTTTCGATCTGCCCACCGCGGCAGCTGGAAAACGCACCCGCATGATATTCGGCGGCATCAACTACGCAGCCGAAATCTGGGTCAATGGCAAAAAGGCAGGGCAGAGCGCGGGCGCATTCAATCGGGTAACCTTGGCATTTGACGCCCTGCCCGGCGAAAACATCGTTGCGGTCCGCGTCCGGCCGCCGCCGCATCCGGGCATTCCGCACGAGCAGTCGATCAAGGGCGGTGCGGGCGAAAACGGCGGGCAACTCGCAATCGACGGCCCCACCTTTGTCGCCACCGAAGGCTGGGACTGGATTCCGGGCATCCGCGACCGCAATACGGGGCTGTGGCAACACGTCATACTCGAAGCGACCGGCGACGTCCGCATCCTCGACCCTCAGGTCATCACCGATCTGCCGTTACCGAACATCGATAGTGCCGACATCTACATCTCGGTCCCCGTCACAAACGACGCGACCGCCGCCCGCCGCACAACGATTACGGCTGAACTTCAGGGTCTGTCCCTCAGCCGCACGATCGACCTGCCGCCAGGGCCGTCCGAAATCCGCTTCTCGCCGAAAACCGACGTCGCGCTACGCATCCGCAATCCGAAATTGTGGTGGCCAAACGGCTATGGCGAAGCCGCGCTCCACGATCTGCGCCTTACGGCTGCAATCGACGGCCGTATGTCGGACACCAAGCAACTGCGCTTTGGCATTCGCGAGGTCAGCTATGAACTTTCGCTTTTCGACAGCAAGGGCGCACTGCGACGTGTCGACGTCCATACCACCGACGGAGCATTGCGCGGCGAACGGCTGATCGATGTCCGCCATGCCGCGATCAAGCGGTCCCCATTGGGCTGGACCGAAAGCCTTACACCTGCTGGCGAGACATCATCCGCTGTGCGCGAAATCACCAAGACTTATGACCTCCCCCACCTCGCGCTGCGCGTCAACGGCGTGCGCATCGCGGCGCGCGGCGGCAATTGGGGCATGGACGACGCGATGAAGCGGATCGGGCGCGACCGGCTCGCGCCCTATTTCCGGCTCGAACGCGAAGCGAACATGAATGTCATCCGCAACTGGATGGGCACCAATACCGAACCGGAATTCTACGCGCTGGCCGACGAAAATGGCATGATGATCCTCAATGATTTCTGGGCATCGACCCAGAATTTTCAGGTCGAGCCACAGGACACCGCGCTGTTCCTTGCCAACGCCCGCGACGTGATCAAACGCTATCGCAACCATCCGTCGATCGTCCTGTGGTTCGGACGCAACGAAGGCGTTCCCTACCCGCTGCTTAACGAAGGGCTCGACGACCTTGTCGCCGAACTCGACGGCACACGCTGGTACAGCGGCAGTTCGAACGACGTGAACCTTCAAGGGTCAGGCCCCTACAACTACCGCCCACCCGAAGGCTATTTCACCGATCTCGCCAGCGGTTTTTCGGTCGAGACCGGCACGCCGTCGCTGTCGACACTCGAATCGATCAAGGCATCGATCTCCGACGCCGACCAGTGGCCGCTGTCGGACAGCGTCGCCTATCATGATTGGCATTTCTCGGGGAACGGAAACACCGCCACGTTCATGACTGCGCTGACGACCATGTTCGGTGCGCCGACCAGCCTCGCCGATTTCGAGCGCAAGGCGCAGATGATGAACCTTGAAACGCACAAAGCGATTTTCGAAGGCTTTCTCGGGCACCTGTGGACGAAGAACAGCGGGCGGCTGATGTGGATGACGCACCCTTCATGGCCGTCAAACGCGTGGCAGCTGTATAGCTCGGACTATGACACCCATGCCGCGTACTATGGCGGCAAGAAAGCCGCCGAGCCGGTTCATATCCAGCTGAACCTGCCCGACAATGGTCTGACGGTCGTCAACACATCCCGCGCTGACCGCAAGGGATTGAAAGCGATCGTCCGTGTTGTCGGCCTCGACAACCGCCTGCTGTTTGACCGGACCGACACGGTTGATGCACGTGCCAATCGCGTGACTGCACTTGCAGTCGTGCCGCTCGATCAGCTCTTTGCGACGCATCCGATGGTTCTTGTAAAGCTAGAACTCCGCGACGCCACAGGCGCACTCGTCTCGGATAACTTCTATTGGCGCGGGCGCACCACGTCGGCGTACCGCGCGCTAGGCGACCTGCCAGCAGTTGCGTTGACGGCGCGCATGTCGGCCCCGGTTCAGCAGGATCAAGACATGTCAACGACCGTGACCGTCACCAACAACACCCAAACCCCTGCCCTGAATATCAAGCTGACTCTGACCGATACGGCAGGAATACGCATCTTGCCGGCTTATTATGCCGATAATTACCTCGCGCTTCTGCCGGGTGAAACGCGTGCCGTGGCGATCCGCTATCCGGGAAGTGTTAAGACCAACCCGGTGATTGCCCTGCGCGGCTGGAATGTCGTGGCCACGCCGCCGATTGCGCCGATGCCGTGATGCTTTCGCCAAACCAAACACTATATGATGGAGACGTTTATGGTTCCGATCACTGCGACGAAGCAACAGGCGGTATCTGGAAACGGGACCGAAACGGGCAGCCTCCGCATCTTTGTTTTCGCGCTGTTTTTCATTTTCGGCGGGATCACCAGCCTGAATGATGTGCTTATTCCCAAGCTGAAAGAGCTCTTCACGCTCAGCTATTTCGAAGCCATGCTGATCCAGTCAGCATTCTTTGCCGCCTATTTCTTCATTTCGCTGCCGGCCGCAGCACTTGTCAGGCGACTCGGCTACATGCGCTCTGCGGTCGCAGGCCTGCTGACCATGATGGCTGGATGCCTGCTTTTTATCCCGGCGTCACAAGCGGGCACGTTTGCGCTATTTCTCGCGGCTCTCTTCGTTCTCGCGAGCGGAATCACGATTGTTCAGGTCGTCGCCAATCCCCTGATCTCCATGCTCGGGTCGCCCGCCAGCGCGTCGAGCCGTCTGACTTTTGCGCAAGCGTTTAATTCGCTCGGCACCACGATCTTTCCCTATGTCGGGTCGATCCTGATCCTCGGCACGCTCGCAACAATCGATGTTACCACACTGACCGGCGCGGCACTCGACGCTTATCGCAGCGCCGAAACAAAGATTATCGTCAATACCTATCTCGGCCTCGCCGCCGCGATTACGCTCGTCGCTGCAATCGTCTGGACACGACGCAACAGCCTGGTCGAACCGCCAGCCGAGACAACCAGCCTCGCCGGGATGATCGGATTGCTAAAGCGGCCACGCTTTGGCTTCGGCGCTTTGTGCATCTTTCTTTACGTGGGCGCCGAAGTCGCGATCGGTTCGCTGATCGTCAATTATCTGATGCAGTCCGACGTGATGGGATTGGCGGAGCAAGCCGCTGGCAAGATGGTGCCGCTTTATTGGGGCGGAGCGCTCATCGGGCGATTTATCGGCGCGGGCGTATTGCGGGTGCTGTCACCGGGCAAAGTGCTCGCGTTCGTCTCGGCGGCCGTCATTGCGCTGCTCCTGATTTCTGCAAATACGGACGGCGCAGTCGCAGGGTGGTCATTGCTTGCCATCGGATTGTTCAACGCAATCATGTTCCCGACGATCTTCACGCTGGCCAGTGCAGGCCTCGGTTCGCGCACGGCGGATGGCTCGGGCATGCTCTGCGTGGCAATCGTTGGCGGGGCGATCATTCCGCCCTTAACCGGCCTTTCAGCGGACATTCTGGGCAGTTTGCAGCTCGCCCTCATTGTGCCTGCCTTGTGTTATCTCGTCATTGCGGCCTTCGGGTTTTACTGCGCCCGACGAGGCGTTGAAACGACGGTTTGATCAGGCCGCCAAACCTGTGTTTGCCGAAACCACTGGCAATATGAAATGAGACTTGGCAGTCATTGCCAATGACCAAGGCCACTGCGAAACTTGCACACGATCCCAATCCTGGAACGACGGCTCCGTCAGCGCTGCCCACTTCCTATGATGTTGCTCAAATGGCGGGCGTGTCGCAATCGGCCGTCTCGCGGTGTTTTCGTCCAGGCTCCAGCATAGCCCCGAAAACAAGGGCACGCGTTATCGCGGCAGCACGCGAGCTTGGGTATTTTCCGAACGCAATGGCGTCGGGGTTGATTACCAAACAGTCCAACCTTGTGGCAGTGCTGATCTCCAATCTGACCAATCTGTATTATCCTGAAGTGCTCGCAGAAATTACCAGGCGTCTGTCAGACCGCGGCATCCGCGTGCTGCTATTTGCGTTGCAAGCGGAAAGCGACGTCGATGCGATGCTTGACCAGGTCTGGCGGTATCGGGTCGATGGCGCCATTGTCGCGGCAAGATTGTCGCCCGAACAGCTGCGTGATTTTGCCAAACACCGTGTCCCCGTTGTGCTTTACAATCGCTTTGGCGAGGGAGAGCCGGTGCCCAGTGTCTGCTGTGATTCCGTGGGCGGCGAGCGGCAACTGGTCGAGCGGCTGGTTGCGGCAGGTCACAATGTCTTTGGTATCATCGCTGGCCCCGACGATAGCTATGTCAGCCACGAGCGCGTGCGCGGTGCACAGCAGCGGCTGCATGAACTCGGACGCAAGGCACTGCTTGTGAAGGGAGCTTTTGACTATGAAAGCGGCGATGCCGGGCTGCGCACGCTGATGTCGATGACCGACCGGAAGCTCGATGCCTTGATTTGCGCCAATGATCTGATGGCAATCGGCGCAATTGACTGCGCACGCACGCAATTCGGCATTCATGTGCCGCACGATCTGTCGATTGTCGGGTTCGACGGGGTCGCACCGGCGATGTGGTCGAGTTACAACCTGTCCACCGTCCGCCAACCTGTGCGGCGGATGACCGAAGCAGCCGTATCGATGCTCATAGAACGCATCGCAGACCCGGAATTGCCGCCCGAAGTGCGGACATTTGCAGGAAAGTTTATCGAAGGCGCGTCGGCGCGGCTGACGTCCGGCGCATAACAACGCTTGCCGCGACGCGGTGGCAATCATCCCGCAGACCTTTGTCGGGGCACGCATCGTAATCGCTCAATGGCGGCTTCCGCCCGATCTTGCATTCGGATGCAATGCCATGCATTCAGGTGATGACGGGGAGAAAAAACGTTGGCCACCCAGACATTGCCATCCGGATGGATCGACGCTGCCAGCTTGTCGCCTACCCGGCGTTATGGCGCGCTTGCGTTCCTGCTCATTGCCTATTTCTGCTATGCATGGTCGTGGAATACCGTCGACATCCTGCGCCCTTACATCAAGGAAAGCCTTAATCTCTCGCTGACCCAGTCGGGTTCGCTCTACACGCTCCAATCTATCGGCGCGATTGCCGGCGCGGTCGTTATGGGACAAGTCGCCGACAAAATCGGGCGGCGGAATGCGCTCAGTATTTCGATGATCGGCTTTGGTACCGGCATTCTCGCCGCGTTGCTGGTCACGGATTACACGCAACTGATCATTCAGCGCGGGTATCTCGGCTTTTTCATGGGATCGATGTTTCCGATTGCTGTCGGCATTTATTCGGGGCTGTTTGCACGTGATGTCCGCGGGCTGGTCGCGGGATTTGTGCTGGGAACTTATAATGTTGCGGTCGCAGCGCTAGGGTTCTTGTCGGCAGCAGCTTTTCGTAACGGTTACGACTGGACCGTGTTGCTGTGGATTGGCGTGATCCCCGTTGCGCTCTCGCTATTCGCGCCACTGTTCATTCCCGATGACCGCAAACTGGTCCCCATGGACGGGATCGCCGACGGACAGACGACAGCGAAAGCAAAGCTGCCGATTACGGAGCTATTCGCGCCGGGCGTTGCGCGCCAGACAATCTTGCTGGCTACGATGACCGGATTAAATTTCTTTGCGTATCAGGCCTTCACCGGCTGGGCTTCAACCTACCTGAAAACTGTGCGAAAAATTCCCGACACTTCTGTCGGCGATCTGTTGGGTTGGCAATTCGTCGGTGCCGCAATCGGTGGACTTGTCTGGGGATTTATATCAGACCGGTTTGGCCGTCGGGTTGCCGCATGGGGCTTTATCATCGCGGCTATTATCATACCGATTTATCTGTTCGTCGATCTTGGTAACGATGCCCTTTTCAGTCATCCCTGGTTCCTGCCGTTGCCCGATACGCCGCTGGAAATCATCGGCATGACGTACGGCGTTATGCTGTCGTGCAGCGCAATCTGGGGGCCGTGGTTGTCCGAACTTTACCCACCGCATCTTCGCTCGACAGCGGCATCCATCTTTAACTGGGGCCGCGTCATCAGCATGACAGCGCCGTTGATCACGGCGCCGCTCGCCGAGGCTTATGGTCTGGCCCCCGTGATGAGTCTTGCTTCGGTCAGTTTTCTGGCCGCCGCAGCGATCTGGTTCAGCTTGCCCGAAACACTAAAGCGCAAAGCGTGATGCGTTGGAACGATCTGCCTCAGGTTCAGTCGCCGATGGGGCGAACGCTCGACGACCTGCTAAGCGAAGGACCACGTCGTCAGGACTTGCTCGGTTACGACGCCGTCTACCGCGATTTCGTCGATTACATCATTCGCTGCACGCACCGTATCTGGGAACAGAAAAACGTCGGCCTGTGCCGCAGCCACTACGCTGCTGATTGCGCGATCCATACGCTGGCGGGGCCAGTGACGGGCGTTGAAGCTGTGGTCCAGAATACGATCACGACGCTGGGAGCAACGCCCGACCGGCTGCTGATCGGCGAGGATGTTATCTGGTCCGATGATGGCGACGGGAACCTGTATAGCTCTCACCGCATCGTCAGCCGCTCGACGCATATGGGCGATGATCCGTTGCTCGGCTCTGCGACAATGGTGTCGAACGGCGTGATGACCATCGCTGATTGCCTGTGCCGCGAAAACCGTATTGTCGAGGAATGGCTGGTCCGCGATAATCTGCGCGGTGTGCTGCAAGTCGGCGGTGATCCGTGGGCAATAGCAAAAGCGCAGGCGGCTGCCGATCAAGCGGGCGATCAAGCGCGGCATCAGTGGCGCAAAGATGCAATTGCACGGACGAAAACCGACGCAGACGTTGCCATCCCGGAAAGTCACCCCGCGGCCGTTCCGGCGGCGATGCTGGCAGCGGCGTTTCGCGATGACCTTTACGGGGACGCAGCAACAGCGCTCTCCCCCGCTGCCGAAATTCGCTGGCCGACAAACCGCCACGGCTTTGGCCGCGGCTTTTGGGTCGGCTGTCTGACGCAGATCCGTGCCAGCTTGCACGCGGTAGCCTTCAGGCTCGAACATGTTGCCGCGCGCCCTTTGCCCGGTGGTGACGTTGCGGTTGCGCTGCGCTGGTCGCTTACGGGAACCCATGGCGGTAATGGCGTCTGGGGACCGCCAAGCGGGCGTCAACTGCTGATGATGGTCGTCTCGCATTACCGGCTTCGCGCAGGGCAGATTATCGAAGACATTACAGTGTTCGACGAACTGGCTGTGCTGCGCCAGATCAGCGGTGGGTTGGGCACATGAGTGCATCCGAAACGCTACGGATGCTGGCGGCGGGCGAGCGTCCTGCGGCGGGGCTGTTGCATATCGTGCGACTCGAAGCGTTCGGGGTCGAGAGTTATGGCGAAGAGGCAGTGGTCGAGGTCTTTAGTCGTCATCCCCTAAACCTTTCGGATGAGGTGGTGATAGCAGAAGCACCGGGCCATATCGCAGCTTTTGACGGCGCGAACGCCCTCATTGGTGACCTTTATGGTAACAATATAAGTCGGTTATGGCGACTTGATGGTGGCCAGCCTTTCGAGGCTGAAGCCGGAATTTCGGTCGTATTCGATGCCGATCTGGCGCAGGCGCGCGGTGACGTGTTTTTTACAGCGTCCGACCATCCGGCACTGGCGACCGACGCAGCGGACCGCGCAATCGATGCGGGGCGAGCCATTACCCGCGACAGTGACAAGCGTTACCGTAGCCGTGCCTTTACTGTCCGTGCGTTCGGCACGGCGACCGAGGGCATAGCGCTATTCGCTGTCTATCGTTTGAGCGGCGCACCTGTGCGAACATCGGGCTTCGCTATGGCGGCGGCACATTGGACCCCGGATGGTCTGCATATTTTTTGCGACTTCGCAGGCGAGCAGGGCGTCGCGGAACGCGCTTGGACGCCGCGGATCGACGATTGACTGCGAATGCAAAAGCCTGTCAGGGATTGGCGATGACAAACCGCATTTTGACCACCCATGTCGGTTCCTTGCCGCGATCAAAGGCGGTAACGGACCTTGTGTTCGCCGTCGAACGCGGCGATGCTATTGATGCCGTACAGTTCGACGGCGTCATTGGGGCCGCTGTCGATGACGCCGTGGCCAAACAAGTTGCAGCGGGCATCGATCTGGTCAGCGACGGCGAAATGTCGAAGATCAGCTATGCGACTTATATCAAGGATCGCATCACGGGCTTTGACGGTGATAGTCCGCGCACCCCGCC
>JANOZQ010000312.1:0-2839 GCA_031429555.1 Sphingomonas sp.
AGCGCGGCGCGCGGGTCGGCTTTGCGCGATAGGGGGGCTTGCCGCCGGGACCGCCTGCACCACGCGGGGGACCGTCACGGCGCGGTGCCGAGGGGCCATCGCGGCGAGAGAGCGGCGGGCGTCCTGTCGGCGGGCCATCCCTGCGCGGACCCTTATGCGCTTCGGGCGCAGGGCCGGCATGCTGTTCGATGCGGATGCCATCTTCGCCGTCGGGATCGCCGCCTTCGGTGCGTTTCAGGGCATCCTTGAATTTAGCAGCCGCAGCACGCGGCACCTGAAAGAAAGTCTCGGTCTGGCCAATACGGATCGCGCCAATTTCGGATTTCGTGATGTGACCACGACGGCAGAGCAGCGGCAGGATCCAGCGCGGATCGGCATTTTGTTTCCGCCCGCAATCCATGCGGAACCAGACGGTGTCTTCAAATCCGGCGCGCGGCGCCCCTGTGTCACGCGTTTCGCGCGGCGCACGGACGCTCACGTCGAGCATTTCTTCGGATGACGGCATCTTGGCGCGGTGCATGCGGACAAGCGCTGCGGCAATATCTTCGGGTGAACGCTCCGAGAGCAGACGCGCGGCGAGAGCCTTATCCTCCTCGTCTGTCTCGACCGGTTCGAGCAGCGCAAGCAGCAGCCGTTCGCGGTCATTCGCACGAATCTGGTCCGCCGTCGGGACACCAATCCATTCCGCCGTCACGCGGGCATCACGCAGCATCGCTTCGACACGACGGCGGCGCGGATGCGGGACGATAAGGATCGCGGTGCCCTTTTTGCCCGCGCGTCCGGTGCGGCCCGAGCGATGCTGGAGCGCATCGGGATCGCGGGGGAGCTCAACATGGATAACCAGGGTCAGTGTGGGCAAATCGATCCCGCGCGCGGCAACGTCGGTCGCGACGCAGACTCTTGCACGTTTATCACGCAGAGCTTGCAACGCGGCGTTGCGTTCATTCTGACTGTGCTCGCCCGACAGCGCCACCGCGTGGAAGCCGCGCTCGATCAGGCTGGCGTGGAGATGGCGGACATTGTCGCGCGTGGCGCAGAACAGCATCGCCGACTCCGCCTCGTGAAAGCGCAGCAGGTTGACGACGGCGTTCTCGATGTCCGACGGCGCGACGGTGACAGCCTGATAGGCGATGTCGCCATGGCCGCGGTCGGCCGTGACAGTCGAAATGCGCAAGGCATCTTTCTGATAGCGCTTGGCGAGCGCGACGATGGTCTTTGGCATGGTCGCCGAAAACATGAGCGTGCGGCGTTCGGCGGGGCTGGCGTCGAGGATATTTTCAAGGTCTTCGCGAAAACCCATGTCGAGCATTTCGTCGGCTTCGTCGAGGACCGCGACCCGGAGCGCGCGGAGATCGAGCGCGCCGCGATTCAAGTGATCGCACAGGCGGCCCGGCGTGCCGACGACGATATGCGCGCCTTGGCTGAGCATCTTGCGTTCTTTCGACGCATCCATGCCACCAACGCAGGTCGCGATGCGCGCACCCGCTTTGCCATAAAGCCAAATGAGTTCGCGGCTGACTTGCAGCGCGAGTTCGCGTGTTGGCGCAATGACAAGGGCTTGCGGTTCGCGGATGAAGCGCACCTTGCCGTCGTCGCCGAGCAATTGCTCGGCCATGGCAAGACCGAAGGCGACGGTCTTGCCCGAACCGGTCTGCGCTGAGACAATGAGGTCGCGGTCATGCGCTTCGGGTTCGAGGACAGCGGCCTGAACGGGGGTGGGGGCTTCATAGCCACGGGTGGTCAGAGCTTCGGCGAGAAGCGGCGGGAGCGTTTCAAATGGGGACATCGCGGGCGCTTAGCCGATGTTTAACAGTTTGTCGCCTGTTGCGTTGAGGCGGGCTTCGCTTCGACCACTGCCGCCATCGGAAGCGCGCCATAATAATGCGGAAACAGCGACCCGCCGCGCGAGACTTCCCATTTGAGCGCGTCGCCGAGCTGGGTCAGGTCGATGGTCGCAATGACGACGTCGGTCTGCCCGGCGAAATGCTTGGCCAGCGTTTCATCAAGCTGATCGGCGGTCGACATGTGGATGTAACCGTCGGCCAGATCGACCGGCGCGCCGGTGAAGATGCCTACAGACTGGAATTGGTCCCATTGGTCGGCGGTGAGGATTTTGTAGGCGAGGGTTGTCATTTTGCTTCAGCCTTTTTTGAGGTTCGCGCAGAGGCGCAGAGGCGCAAAGGTTTTGGATTTCATTTGTGATTGTTGACCAACCGGCGGATGCCTTCCTTGAAGGTTTCCCCGCCGAAATTGATCAGGAGGCCAAGCGATCGATTTGAAAGGCGTAGGTAGGTAAGGACTTGTTTGGCGTGGACCGGCCCTAGTTTTTCAATCGATTTTATTTCCACAATCAATTGATCTTCGATCAAGAGGTCGATTCGAAAGGCATTTTCGAACCGCAATCCGCGATAGTCGAAGCTGATCGGTTTTTGACGTTCGACGTGAAGACCGGCGCGTTCAAGTTCTGCGGCCAGAACCATTTCATAGACGGATTCAAGTAATCCGGGCCCAAGTTCGCGGTGAACTTGCAACCCGGTATCGACCACGATGCGGCTCAAGTCATCCGCCGTCATCGTCGAACTCCTTCGCGCCTTTGCGCCTTTGCGCGACCCTATTCCGAGGTTGGATCAGTCGCATCATCAACGATGATTTCTTCGCCACTATCATCCTCCGCTTCGATCCGCGCGGCCCCCACGACATGCTCACCCTTGCCGACGTCGAACAGCTTCACACCCGCCGAATTCCGCCCGATCACGCGCATGTCGCTGATGTTCATGCGGATCAGCTTGGCTTGGTCGGTGACGAGCATCAGTTGCTGGCCGTCGGCGGCCGGGAAGCT
>JANOZQ010000313.1:0-3682 GCA_031429555.1 Sphingomonas sp.
CCATCCTCGTGATGGACCAGCGGCGGCAGCGTGTCGGGGAACATCCGCCGCGTCATAACGGCGTCCATAGCGCCCCAATTGTAGGTCAGGATAAGGTCGAAGCGCTGCATATACCCCGCGAGCGTCCGGTATCGCGCCAAAGCAGGCTTGCCCTCCAGGCTGGGCGCGCGTGTCGGACGCTCGCGGGGTATATGCAGCGGTTCGATTTGATCCTGACCTATAATTGGGGCGCTATGGATGCAGTCATGACGCGGCGGATGTTCCCCGACACGCTGCCGCCGCTGGTCCATCACGAGGATGGATTCAATGCGGACGAGGCGGCGGGATTGAAAACAAAACGCAATCTTTTCCGGCGGTTGGGATTGCCCGCGGCGCATGCGCTGGTGGTGCCGTCGCAGGTGCTGGAGGGTATTGCGTTCGACGTTTGGAAGCAGCCCAAATCGCGCGTGCACCGGATTTCCAACGGGATCGATGTGCAAGCGTATCGCGCGAAACCGACCGTCAGCATTCCCGGGTTGCGCAGAAAATCGGGCGAGGTGGTCATCGGCACGCTGGCAGGGCTGCGTGGTGTCAAGAATCTGCCCAAGCTGGTGCGCGCGGCGGCGAGCGTGGCCAACAGCCGGTTGGTTATTGTCGGCGAGGGGCCGGAGCAAGAAGCCATTATCGCCGAGGCCGCGCGAGTTGGTTATGCGGACCGCCTGGTGATGCCGGGGTTTATGGCAGGACCGCACCGCTACATCGGGCATTTCGATATTTTTGCTTTGTCGTCTTACAGCGAGCAGTTCCCGATCTCACTGGTCGAAGCGATGGCAGCGGGGGTGCCATGTGTATCCACCGATGTTGGCGATGTTGCTAATGTCGTGTCGAAAGAGAATGGCCCCTTTGTCGTTGATGCGAAAGACGAAATGGCGTATCGCGCTGCCATGATCCGCCTTGCGGCCGACGCCAAAATGCGCGCGGCGCTTGGTGTGACCAATCAGGCCAAGGCACACGCGCATTATGACGAGACCGTCATGATTTCAGCTTATAAGGCGCTGTACGAGGATGCTGTCGGCTGGCCGGGGGCACTTGGCGAAAGTTGAAGCATTTTGCGCGGGGGCGCGTATATATAAATCAAGGGCGCAAGGAGCAGCGGGTTGTTCAAGGGTTTGAAGCCGATCCTGTATCAGGGTCGTGAAGTGTGGCCGCTGATCGAAGGCGGCAAAGGGGTCTCTGCGACCAACCATGCGAGTGCCGGGGCTTGGGCGCTGGCGGGGGGCATTGGCACGGTCAGTGCGGTGAATGCCGACAGCTATGACCCGACAGGCAAAATTGTGCCGCAGGTCTATGCCGAACGGACGCGGAAAGAACGCCACGAAACCCTGATCCGCTATGCCATCGACGGGGCGGTCGAGCAGGTGAAGCGGGCCTATGACATTTCGAATGGCAAGGGCGCGATCAACATCAATGTGTTGTGGGAAATGGGCGGCGCGCAGCCGATTTTGCACGGCGTGCTGGAGCGGACCAAGGGGTTGGTTTCGGGTGTGACGTGCGGCGCCGGGATGCCGTATAAGCTGAGCGAAATTGCGTCGTCTTATGGTGTATCCTATTTGCCGATCATCAGCTCGGCACGGGCATTTCGTGCTTTGTGGAAACGGGCCTATTCGAAAGCCGCCGATTACCTGTCGGCGGTGGTTTATGAAGACCCGTGGCTTGCCGGTGGGCACAATGGCCTGTCGAATGCCGAAGACCCCAAGAAACCCGAAGACCCCTATCCGCGGGTCAAGGCGCTGCGCGATACGATGCGCGAGGGCGGCATTTCCGATTCGACACCGATTGTCATGGCCGGTGGTGTATGGGCGTTGCGCGAATGGGATAATTGGGTCGACAATCCCGAGCTTGGGCAGATCGCTTTCCAGTTCGGGACGCGTCCTTTGTTAACGCAGGAAAGCCCGATCCCGGACGAATGGAAAGCGCGGCTGATGACGTTGGAGCCTGGCGATGTCCTGCTCCACAAATTTTCACCGACAGGTTTTTATTCGAGCGCCGTACGGACACCATTCCTGCGCGATCTCGAAGCACGTTCCGAACGGCAGATTGCTTTCTCGGGCGAAAGCGTGGGTGATCATACCCACCAGCTGGATGTGGGCGTGAAGGGTAAGAATTTCTGGGTCACGCGCGGCGACTTGCTCCGCGCCCGCGAGTGGTTTGGGCTGGGTTACACCGATGCTTTGAAAACACCCGACAATACGCTTGTGTTTGTTACGCCTTCCGACAAGGCGACCATCCGCAAGGACCAGACCGATTGCATGGGGTGTCTGTCGCATTGCGGTTTTTCATCGTGGAAGGATCACGACGATTATACGACGGGCTACCTCGCCGATCCGCGCAGTTTTTGTATCCAGAAGACGTTGCAGGATATTGCCCACGGTGGCCCGGTTGACGACAACTTGATGTTCGCCGGGCATTCGGCATTCCGGTTCAAGAAAGACCCTTTTTATTCAAACGGTTTCGTGCCGACGGTCAAGCAGCTTGTCGACCGGATTTTGACGGGCGATTAACTCGCTTTGATGTTGTCGGTCATGGGAAGCACCATTGAAACCATGAGAGCGGCAATGGCGGTAGCGATAGCCGACCAGAGCGCGATTGCGGTGACGGCAATGGCTTGTGTTGCGATCTGACCACCGAGCGTCGCACCTTCGTCAAAGCCGGGACCACCGAATGTTGACAAGACAAATATCGGGAAAAATATGGCGCCCAATATCGCGCCCCCGCCATTTGCCACAGCAGGCGCAGACAGAACGTCGATTTTGAGAGTGCGAACGGCCGAGGCCGCAATCATGGCCCCGATTGCGCCAATTGCACCAATTAAAATTGCGCCAGCGGGTGCAACATATCCGGCACCCGCGCTGATCGCGGCAAGCCCTGCCATTGCTGATGATGCAGCGCCAATTGCTGTGACGGACCCTGTCCTTATTCGTTCGAATGCAAGCCCGGTCAATGCCGACACACTCAGCGCAATCAAGGCATTTATCATCGCTTCTGCCGCATCACCGGTTGCGCCGAAGCTACTGCCGCCGATGAGTGCAAGCCAGCCCACACAGAGCAGCGCTGCGCCACCCATCGTCCACTGCGTGTCGGTAATGCTATCCGCGTTCCGGTTTGCCCGATCAAGAAATGCGACAACGAATAGGGACACACCCGCTGTTGTCTGCACCACAATACCGCCCGCATAATCAAGGGCACCAAGCCCTGCGAGCCACCCACCGCCCCAAACCCAGTGCGCGACGGGTACATAGACCAGCAGCACCCAAAGAGCCGAGAATGCGATGAGCCAGCCAAAGCGCGAGCGTTCGGCAAGCGACGCAACCATCATTCCCACGGCAAACAGCGCAACAGCGGTTTCGAATAGCGCGTAAATCGCGCCCGAAATCGTCATGTCTGTCTGAACATCGGCGAGATCTGCAAACATGGCATTTTCGATGCCGCCGAGAATTGGTGTTCCTTCGCTGAAGGCCAAACTGAACCCTACCATGACGAACAGCAGAATTGTGACTGCCGCCGATGCGAATATGGCTAGTCCCGCATTGCCACTCCGCCCGCGGCTAAGAAACAGGAATAGGCCGGGGAGCGCGGCCACGAGTACGAGAACCGAAGCGGCAAGCATCCAGCTGTTGTCGCCGCTATCGGCCACAATAACCGG
>JANOZQ010000314.1:0-5554 GCA_031429555.1 Sphingomonas sp.
GCCGATGCGGCGGTTGCGCTGACCGCCGAACCAAAGATCGACGGACTGTCGTGCTCGCTGCGCTATGAAAACGCTGTGCTGGTGCAGGCGGCGACGCGTGGCGACGGCGCAGTGGGCGAGGATGTGACGCCCAATGTGCGCACGATTTCGGATATTCCGCAAACACTTGCGGGAATTGCACCCGCCATTTTCGAAATCCGCGGCGAGATTTACATGGCGAAGGATGATTTCGCAGCGCTCAACGAACGTCTTGCCGGCGAGCGCGTGTTTGCCAATCCGCGCAATGCAGCCGCCGGGTCGCTGCGCCAGAAGGATGCCAGCGTGACGGCAAGCCGCCCGTTGCGTTTCCTCGCGCACGGCTGGGGCGAAGCGTCCGAAGTGCCCGGCGTGACGCAAACCGAAGTCATGCAAGCCATTGCAAGCTGGGGTGTGCCCGTCAGCGACCTCCTGATCCGCGCCGAAACCGCTGACGCACTGGCCCAATATCGAAAAATCGAAAAGGCCCGCGCCGACCTGCCGTTCGACATTGACGGCGTCGTCTACAAGGTCGACCGGCTCGACTGGCAGGCACGGCTGGGCTTTGTTGCCAAGGCACCGCGCTGGGCCATCGCGCATAAGTTTCCCGCCGAACGTGCACAGACGACCCTGCTCGCCATCGACATTCAGGTCGGACGGACGGGCAAGCTGACGCCCGTCGCCCGCCTCGAACCCGTCTCAGTCGGCGGCGTCGTCGTGACCAATGCGACGCTGCACAATGCCGACGAGATTGCGCGCCTCGGCGTGCGCGTCGGTGATCGGGTCAGTATTCAGCGTGCGGGCGACGTCATCCCGCAGGTGCTCGAAAACCTGACGCCCGAGACTGATCGACCGGCATTCATATTTCCGTCCGTCTGCCCCGAATGTCACTCGGACGCGGTGCGCGAGGACGGCGAAGTCGACATCCGCTGCACTGGCGGCCTCATCTGTCCCGCGCAACGCATCGAGCGGTTGAAGCATTTCGTGTCGCGCGGCGCGCTCGACATCGAGGGATTGGGTGACAAGACGATTGTCGAGTTTTTCGGCCTCGGCTGGCTGCACAGTCCGGCGGACATTTTCCGTTTGAAAGCGCACCGCGACGAACTGTTGACCCGCGAGGGCTGGAAGGAAAAGTCGATCGACAACCTGCTCGCAGCCATCGAGGCGAAACGCACGCCCGATCCGATCAAATTCCTGTTCGGGCTGGGCATCCGCCATGTCGGGGCGGGCACGTCAAAAGACCTGATCCGCGCGTTCGGGACGGTCGAAAAGGTTGCCGCCGTCGCGCAGCATGACGATGCCGCCTCCGAGCTATCAAGCGTCGAAGGCATCGGCCCCGTCGTCGCGCAATCGCTGGTCGATTTCTTTCACGAAGACCATAACCGCGCGGCGTGGGACGATCTGCTGAGCGAAGTCCGCCCGCCGGCTTATGTCTCGAACATCAAAGCGTCGGCCGTCACGGGCAAAACCATCGTCTTCACCGGCAGCCTAGAAACGATGAGCCGCGACGAAGCCAAGGCGCAAGCCGAAGCGCTGGGCGCAAAAACATCGGGGTCGGTCAGCGCCAAGACCGACCTTGTGGTCGCGGGCCCCGGTGCCGGTTCAAAGCTCAAAAAAGCGGCCGAACTTGGAATTGAAGTCATTGACGAAAATGCGTGGGCAGCGATTGTCGCGACCGTTGCGCCCTGATAACACACGCGTAATCGCCCGATCCGGGCCGTTAAGAATATGAGGATGTCCCCCATGAAGATGTTGCGTGTTGCGATTCTTGCCTCGGTTGCCCTGTCCGTTCCCGCTTTTGCCGCCACCAAACCTGCCAAGACCAGCATGACCAAACCCGCCAAGGGCAAGCCACAGCTCGGCACATGGGGTGTTGACCTGACGGGGCGCGACCTGACCGTCAAAGCCGGCGACGACTTCTGGAAACATGCCAACGGCGAATGGGCGAAGCGCACCGAAATCGCGCCTGACCGCACCGGCGTGGGTGGCTTTACCGTGCTCGCCGACCTGTCCGAAACGCAGGTGCGCGCCATTGTCGAGGATGTGGCAAAGACCGGCGGCAAAGCGGGAACGCCTGCGCAGCAGATCGGCGATATGTATGCCAGCTGGATGGACGCAAACGCGATTGAAGCGCGCGGCGCGACCGTCATGACGCCCTATCTCGCGCGGATCGAAGCGGTCACCGACAAAGCGGGGCTGCTCAAGCTGTTCGCCTCGAACGAATATTTCGCGCCGATCGGTGTCGGCATCCTGCCCAATCCCGCCAACCCCAAAGTCTATATTGCAGGTGTCGCGCAGAGCGGGCTCGGCTTGCCCAACCGCGATTATTACCTGAAGGATGATGCAAAGTTCGCCGGATTCCGGACCGCTTACCGGAAATATATGGTCGACATCCAGACGCTGGCCGGGCTGGCCGATCCGGAAGGCCGCGCCGACCGGATCATGGCGCTGGAAACCGCCATCGCGACCGCGCACTGGACGCCCGAGCGCAGCCGCAACCTTATGGAAGCGCTCAACCCGATGGACCGCGCAAAGCTGCGCACGTTTGCGCCGCAATTCGACTGGGACACGACCCTCGCCAACCTCGGCCTGGGCAATCTGCAGACAGTGGTCGTGCAGCAGACGACAGCCATCGAAGCCGCGGGCAAGATGCTCGACACAGTGCCGGTCAGCACCTGGAAGGAATATCTTTCCTATCATTTCATCCGCCAGAACGCGTCGAGCCTGCCCAAGGCCTTCGATGAGCTGAACTTCAACTTTTTCTCGAAAACCTTGCGTGACCAGCCGGTGCAGCGCGACCGCTGGAAACGCGGTGTTGGGCTCGTCAGTGCAGGCCTGGGTGAGGCGATTGGCCAAGTCTATGTCGAGCGCCATTACCCGCCCGCCAGCAGCGCCAAGATGAGCGAGTTGATCGCCGATCTCCGCGCCTCTTTGCAGGACCGCATCAACGGCAACCAGTGGATGGACGCGCCGACCAAGACGCAGGCGCTGGCCAAGCTGGCCGCATTCGACCCGATGATCGGTTACCCGCGCAAGTGGGTCGATTATTCGTCCATCGTCGTGAAGCGCGATGACTTGCTCGGCAACACATTGCGGGCACGTAAATTCCAGTGGAATCTGCAATTGTCGCGCCTGCCCAATCCCGTCGACAAGTCGCTGTGGGGCATGACGCCGCAGACGGTGAATGCCTATTACAGCCCGCTGACCAACCAGATCGTGTTCCCCGCCGCGATCCTGCAACCACCATTCTTTGATCCGTATGCCGATCCGGCGGTCAACTATGGTGCGATTGGCGCCGTGATCGGGCATGAAATGGGGCATGGCTTCGACGATCAGGGTCGCCGCTTCGATGCCGAAGGCAAGTTTCGTGACTGGTGGAGCGCCGACACGGCGGCGAAATACCAGACCCGTGCCGATGCACTGGGCAAGCAATTCGACCAGATCGAAGTGCTGCCGGGTGTCAAAATAAATGGCAAGCTGACGATGGGCGAAAATATCGGCGACTTGTCGGGCGTCGAGACCGCTTATGGCGCATGGCGGCGATATGTTGCCAAGCATGGCGAGCCGAAGGTGGTTGACGGCCTGACCGGCGACCAGCGCTTTTTCATGGCTTATGCGCAGGTCTGGCGCGGCAAGCGGCGAGAAGGCGCGGTGCGCGAACAGGCACTGACCGATCCGCACTCGGCCGAGTTCGCACGGGTGAATGGCATCGTCCGCAATGTCGATGCCTGGTATAAAGCGTTCGATGTGAAGCCCGGCGACAAAATGTACCTGCCCCCCGAGCAGCGTATCAAAATCTGGTAGGGTGAAATCTTTCGGATTGCTGACAGCCCAATTCAGCTATTGCTCACCGTTCGTCTGGCACATCTTGCCGAACGGGCACCGGCGGCACTTTTGCGGCATGGCCCCGCGAGGATAAATCCGATGCGTCACCGCATACTTATCGCCGCTTTGCTGGCGGGTTCGATGGTCTCTCCCGCGCTCGCGCAGGAAGTCGAAGCGACGATTGCCGCCGAAGCGCAGACACAGACCGTGGTCGAACAAGTTACATTGGCTGATGATCGGGACCAACGTCGCGGTCGTGGTGATGGCGGCTTTGGTCGTGGTGACGGCATGCGTGCCGCGCCCGAACGCATGGAACGCGCCCCGCGTCAGGACTGGCAACAGCGCCAGCAGGCCCAGCCACCGGTGCAGGCGCAGTCACAAGCTGAACCTGAGCCCCGCCGTGACTGGGTGCGCCAGCGTGTGGAAAGCAACAGCGGCGGCAATGCTGGCGACAACGGGCAGCGTCGTCAGGCGCCGGTCGCGAACACGCCACAGCCTCCCGTCGAAGCCAATCGCGGCTGGCGCGGCACCAATAACAACGAGGGCGGGTGGCAGCGCCGTCAGGCACCTGTCGTCAATGCACCGGTGATGCCGCCGGTCGTCGCTCAGCAGGGCACCTCGGAGGCCAACCGCGGCTGGCGCGGCAATAATGGCGCCGCGAACAACAGCAATTGGCGGCGCGGCGACCGCGACAATGACGGCATCCGTAATAACCGCGACCGTGACCGTGACGGCGATGGCATTCGCAACAACCGCGACTGGGACCGGAACAACAACGGCAGCGTTGATCGCCGCTGGGACCGCAACAACAACGGTGTTGTCGACCGGCGCTGGGACCGCAACGGCGATGGCATTCGCAACAACGGCGGCACCTGGAACAACAACCAGCGCTACGGCAATAATCAGGGCTGGAACCGTCAGTGGCGCAACGACAATCGCTATAACTGGGAGCGGCACCGGTTTTCCAACCGCGATCTGTTTCGCCAGCCACGCTATTATTCGCCCTATGGTTACAACGGGCGCTACCAGCGGTTCGGGATCGGGATCTACCTCGACTCGGTGTTCTTTGGTTCGCGCTACCGGATCAATGATCCATGGCAGTATCGCTTGCCCTATGCCGAATGGCCCTATGAATGGGTGCGTTATTATGACGATGTACTGCTCGTCGATACGCGCAACGGCTATATCGTTGACGTGATCCATAATTTCTTCTGGTGACTGACCGGTCCGGAGTGCCTTGCGCTCCGGACCGATTTTGTTAGCGGTGGGGCATGGCTCTCAATCGTCTTGCCGAAATCGGACGCAGCACCACGACACGGCTGGCGCGACACCCGCAGGTCCAGATGGTCGCCGGGTCCGGCATCGACCTTTATTGTTACCAGAATTTCCTGACAGCCGAAGAATGCGGCGGCCTGATCGCGATGATCGATTCGGATCGAAAGCCATCGGGATTGCTGTCGTCGAGCGACGATCCCGAATTCCGAACGTCCGAAAGTTGTGATCTCGACCGCTGGCACCCATTTGTTGACGGCATTGACCGGCGCATCTGCGAGCTGATGGGCATGAAACCGCGACAGGGCGAAACGCTGCAAGGGCAACGCTATCTCGTCGGCCAGCAGTTCAAGGCGCATCACGATTATTTTCATGTCAGCGAAAGCTATTGGCAAAGCGAGCGCAAACGCGGCGGGCAGCGCAGCTGGACCGCCATGATCTA
>JANOZQ010000315.1:0-4984 GCA_031429555.1 Sphingomonas sp.
CACCGCAACGGTGCATAGGCAAGCGCGATCCGCTGCGCCTCATTCATCTCATTCATACCGCCGGACCGGCAAAACAGGGCAAACCATCCGTTAACCGCATCGCTTCAACGCCTGTTAGCCAACCTTCGCGCATTACGCCGCAATCGACTAGTTTTCGGGGGTTTCATAGTGGGCAAGGTCAATCAGGCACAGGAAAGCGCGACCCGTCTCAGCGTCCTGTCGCGCCTGCGCCATGATTCCAGCGGTGCCGTGCTGATGGAATTTGCGTTCGTCGCAGGCCCGTTCATCGCGCTTATTCTCGCCACGCTCCAGATGGCCCTGATTTTCTTTGGCGACCAGCTAATCGAAACGGCGACGCAGGAAGCATCGCGGTCAATTCTTACCGGGACGGCGCAAAAGAACGGCATGACCCAAGCGCAGTTCAAAACCATGGCATGCTCCAAGCTGCCAAACTTTATGGATTGCGACAATCTGACGGTTGACGTGGTCAAGGTAAATTCGTGGGCCACGGCACCGACTGGTCAGCCAACGATCACATATAGCGGGAACACTGCAACTATGCCGAGCCGGTATCAGATCGGCGGACCGAGCGACATCGTGATGGTGCGCCTGATGTACCCATGGAATGTTGTCGGCGCCAATGGTTTGGACCTCGCCTCGATGCAGAACGGACAGTATCTTATGATCGGCACGACCGTCACGCGCACGGAACCCTATTGATGGAGACGTGTCGTAATTCGCGCTGGTCGAAACTGGTTGCACGGCTGCAAACCCTGCGGGCCGACGCCACCGGCGTTGCGCTTATCGAATTCGCGATGGTTGTGCCCATCCTGGTCGTCCTTTTCGTGGGCGGATTTCAGTTGATGGAAGCGACGTCCGTCTATCGCAAAGTCACGACAACAGCACGCAGTTTATCGGACCTCTCAACGCAATATATCTCTATTTCGGATGCCGAATTGCAGGCAGTGTTGAATGCCAGTGCACAGATCATGGCACCTTATGAAATTACCAATGGAACATATCGCGTTTCGCTGATCGACGTCAGTTCGACAGGCGTTTCGACAGTTGCGTGGAGCAAGTCTAAAAACGGGTCTGCGCTGACTCCTGGGCAAGCTTATGCCTTGCCCGCAGCATTGAAAATGAACGGCGTCGATGTCGTCGTTTGCGACGTAAATTATACGTATCAACCCATTGCATTCTTCAGTCTGCTCGGGGCCATTCCATTCAAAGACCAGATTTTCATGATCCCACGCGGCGACAACACTGTTTCGATGTCGATGTAGCTCTTTCCAATTCAGTCATTCAATCAAGGTGTGAGACATCTCATGACAAAGTTTCAAAAATGGGTTCGTGCGCTTCGGCATGATCGTCGCGGCAATGTGCTGATGATGACAGGCTTTGCAATTATTCCGCTGGTCGGCGCGACGGGCATGGGAATCGACTATGCCCGTGCTGCTCGTGTCGAAACAAAGTTGAATGCAGCGGCTGACGCCGCTGCGCTTGCTGCTGTTTCCAAGCCCATGAGCCTGAAAACGGACGATGAGGCGAAAGCCTATGCCCGTGCCGTTTTTCTGCAGCAAGTAGCGACTATTCCGGGTCTTCAATTCAACGCAGCTGACCTAAACATTAACGTCGCTCACACCAGTGGCGTGTCTGAAAATCGCACAGTATCGGTCAGCTATTCTGCGCAATCCCCAAATCTTTTTGGCCGCCTGCTTGGGCTTGAAACCCTGCAGCTTGGCGGGACTGCCGGCAGCGCGGCTGCGCGCCAGCCCGACATTGACTTCTATTTGGTGCTCGACACATCACCGTCGATGGCACTGCCGGCGACGCAAGCAGGTATCAAGACGATGACGGATAAGACCGGCGGCTGTGCTTTTGCCTGCCACCAAACCGATTTAAGCGGCACCGATACGGTAAAAGACGCTAACGGAAACAATATCAGCTACTACACCTACGCGCGGTCACAGAACCTTGTCCTACGGACCGATCTGGTGAAGGAAGCGGTCAAGGATGTGGCGGATCTTGCGGTCACAACCGCCGCTGCCAACAACGCAACCTATCGGTTTGCTCTCGCTGAATTCAACATGACATATACCAAGCGCGTTATCCTTCCTTCGGCACCTTCGGTCGTGAAAACAGATGTCGATAACGTCCAGCTGTTGGCATATTGCCGCAACAGCCAGCGCGTCTGCGGCGTCAACGACGACGACACAGCGTCCAATTTCGCAGGTACGGTTGCCACCACCGGCACCGATGGCGCATTCGCTGGTGCATTGGCACATATGCCAACGGTTTCCGGCACCGGAACACGCACAGGCGCCGATACGCCGCAAGCCATGCTGTTTATTGTTACAGACGGTATGCGTGACGAGAAGAATAGCGGTCGTAAAATGGGTCCGATCCCGACGGCGCAATGCAACACGATCAAAAATCGCGGGATCAAAATTGCCATTCTCTACACTGAATACCTGCCGGAAGCTGCTTCGGACAGCTGGTCCATCGCTAATATCAGAACACCCTATCTCACTCCGACTGACAAAATCAGCCCTCCCCTGATCAATTGTGCGTCGCCGGGACTGTATTTTAAAGTAACAACCGGAAGTAATGTGTCGGAGGCGTTGCAAACCTTGTTCAAACAAGCAGTCGCAAACGCTCGATTGACGCAATAAATATGCAAACCGTCGGGGCATGGGCCTCGGCGGTCCTCTACTCTACCGATAGCAAACCTTCTTGATCGCCTCGATAACCTTGGCGGCGTTGACCAGCATCACTTTTTCGAGGTTCGCGGCATAGGGCATCGGCACGTCTTCATTGGTGACGCGCAGCACGGGCGCGTCAAGATCGTCAAAGCCATGCTCCATACAGATCGCCGCGATTTCCGATGAGATCGAACAAGCGGGCCAGCCTTCCTCGACGACAACCACGCGATTGGTCTTCTTCAGGCTTGCCAGAACCGCCGCGCCGTCAAGCGGGCGTAATGTGCGCAGATCAATGACTTCGCAGTCAATCCCCTCTCCACCAAGTATTTCGGCCGCTTCAAGCGCAAGACCGACACCGATCGAATAGCTGACAATCGTAACATCCTTGCCTTCACGCATTGTCCGCGCCTTGCCGATGGGAACGATATGCTCCCCTTCCGGCACCTCGAAGGTCCGCCCGTAGAGAAGTTCGTTTTCGAGGAACACGACCGGATCCTCACACCGGATCGCTGCTTTCAGCAATCCTTTGGCGTCCGCCGCATCATAGGGTGCGATGACGATCAATCCGGGGACACTCGCATACCACGGCCCGTAATTCTGGCTGTGCTGCGCACCAACGCGTGACGCGGCACCATTGGGACCGCGAAACACAACCGGGCAGCGCATCTGACCACCCGACATATAATTGGTCTTTGCCGCCGAATTGATAATATGATCAATGGCTTGCATGGCGAAGTTGAAGGTCATGAACTCGATGACTGGCCTGAGGCCACCCATCGCCGCGCCCGCGCCGATCCCGGCAAAGCCATGTTCGGTGATCGGCGTGTCAATGACGCGCTTGGCGCCGAACTCATCAAGCAGCCCCTGCGTCACTTTATACGCACCCTGATATTCGGCGACTTCCTCGCCCATGACGAACACGCGGTCGTCGGTGCGCATTTCCTCGGCCATCGCATCGCGGAGCGCTTCGCGGAGCGTAAGTGTGGTCGCCGAAGAAGAAGCCACCCCTCGGTCCCCTCCAGCAAGGGCTGGATGGGAGGCGCTGGTTGGAGCCTCTGCTTTATTCTGCTCCCCTTCAGCCCTTGCTGGAGGGGCCGGGGGTGGCACTTCTTTTTCGTTCTTCGACGTAGTGACCGCTCCACCCTCACCCGCCATAACTGCAATCACCGTCCCGACTTTCACCCCGTCGGTGCCCTCGGCTACCAGAATCTCGCCGACGACACCCTCATCGACCGCTTCAAATTCCATCGTCGCCTTGTCGGTCTCGATCTCGGCAAGAATATCGCCCGATTTCACGCTGTCCCCGGCTTTTACCAGCCACTTTGCCAGCGTGCCTTCTTCCATCGTCGGCGACAGCGCGGGCATTTTAATCTCGATGGCCATCAATATTGCCCCACCAGCACTTCGGTATACAGTTCGTCGAGCGCCGGTTCGGGCGACTGTTCGGCAAAGTCCGCCGCTTCGGCAACAACAGCGCGAATATCCTTGTCGATCACTTTGAGATCATCCTCGGTCACGCCCAGCGCTTCGAGTTCCTTCTTCAGCCCCTCGATAGGGTCAGACTTGTCGCGCATCGCCTGAACCTCGTCGCGCGAACGATATTTCGCAGGGTCAGACATCGAATGCCCGCGATAACGATAGGTCTTGAGTTCAAGAATGATCGGCCCCTTGCCGCTACGTGTCCATTCAAACGCGACTTCGGCGGCACCGCGCACCGCTAGGACATCCATGCCATCGACCTGGATGCCGGGGATCAGAAAACTGTCCCCGCGCCGGTGCAGTTGCGTCTCGGCGCTCGACCGCGCGACGCTCGTGCCCATTGCATATTGGTTGTTTTCAATGGCGTATATGCACGGCAGCTTCCACAGCTCGGCCATGTTGAAGCTTTCGTAGACCTGTCCCTGGTTCGACGCGCCGTCACCGAAATAGGCAAGGCACACACCGCCATCGCCCTTGTACTTATGCCCGAACGCCAGCCCCGTCCCGATCGAAACCTGCGCGCCGACAATGCCGTGCCCGCCGTAAAAGCCATGTTCGACGCTGAACATGTGCATCGAACCGCCCTTGCCCTTCGATATGCCCGCCGCACGGCCCGTCAGTTCGGCCATCACCACTTTGGGCGGAATGTTGCACAAGAGCATATGGCCGTGGTCACGATATCCGGTGATGACTGAATCGAGTCCGATATTCAGCACCGATTGTAGCCCGACCGCGACGGCTTCTTGTCCGATATACAAATGGCAGAACCCGCCGATCAGCCCCAGACCGTACAGCTGCCCCGC
>JANOZQ010000316.1:0-2880 GCA_031429555.1 Sphingomonas sp.
GCAAAGCTCGCGGCGCTTGATGCGCTGGGCCTTGATGATCTTGCCATATTGTTTGACGACATGCGCGGCGATCTGCCCGATCTGGCCGCGCGTCAGGCCGAGATTATCGCTTTCTGTCTCGACCATTGCCATGCGGCGCGCTTCTATACTTGTCCGAGCTATTATTCGGATGATCCGCTGCTCGACCGCGTATTCGGCGCGCGGCCTTCGAATTATATCGAGGATTTCGGCCGGATGATCGATCCCGCAATCCAGATTTACTGGACCGGCGAGGAAGTCTGTTCCGCCGAAATTTTGCCGGGCCATTTGCGCGATGTTGCCGGGCGGCTCGGTCGTAAAGTCTGCTTGTGGGACAATTACCCGGTCAACGATGGCCCCCGGATGAGCCAATATCTACACCTGCGCGGGTTTACGGGGCGCCGGCCGGACATTGCGCCGTGGATTACCGGCCACGCCATCAACCCGGCGTCACAACCGGTGCTTGGGTGCATCCCCGCACTGACGCTGGCGGCGTCTTATCAACAGGGGACTGACTATCGTTATGGCGCGGCCTTCATGGATGCGGCAGTAGCGGTCGTTGGAGCTGAATTGGCGGGAATGCTGCAAACCGACCTGCTAACATTTCAGAACAGTGGCCTTGATCGCATCGGCGAGCGCACTGAAAGGCTCCGCATCCGATATGCCGCCGTCGATCACCCGGCGGCGCGCGAAGTCGTGGACTGGCTCGACGGTGGATATGCGATCACGGGCGAGATGTTGCAGACGCAGTAGGCAATCCTGCCAGCAGGAGCGCCCCGTCAAGCGCGTCGCCTTGTGGATCACAAATCTGGTCAACCATCCGCGCGCGCAGCCACGGTTTCATCCGCGCCGACAGGCCGCCGACAAGTGCACAGCGCGGCGCCCCGCGTGCAAAGATCGTCTCGATGAAGCGTTCGACATGGATGGCCGCATCACGGACAATCGACACGGCGATGTCGTCGCCGTTTTCGGCATAGTCCATCACGAGCGGGGCGAACGCGGCATAGTCGGCGGGCGTCGCTTCATCCATCCACGCGACAATCCGCGCGGTGACATGGTCGAACTGGCGGGTGATTTCCTGGCTGAGCGGTGTCGGGCGGGTGCGGCCATCCAGCGCGCGCAGGGCGTGGCGCATCACACTGAGGCCGAGCGCCGCGCCGCTGCCTTCGTCGGAGATCGGAAAGCCATAGCCGCCGATGCTGAAATTATCCTCACCCAGCTTGACGATGCCGACGCTGCCGGTGCCGAGGATGAGCGTCGCGCCGTCGGCACCCATATGCGCGCCGAGATTGGCAATGACGGCGTCGCTGGTCAGCGTGACATTGGCAAAGGGGAAATGCATGGCCTTCAGCTTGGCTTTCGCGCCGCTGCGGGTGATCCCGGCAATGCCCATGCCCGCCTGAATGCTCGCGATTTCGGGTTCGGAAAGGTTTGCCGTCGATGTCGCCTGTGCACAGGTTTCGAGGAGCCGGCTGTGGAGCAGTTCAAGCCCGATCCGTGTATTCGCCGGTCCTGATTGCCCCATCCCCACTACGGTGCCGTTCGCATCGGTCAGCCGCGCACGGCAATGGCTGCCCCCGGCATCAACCCCTAGATAATACATGACGATGGCTGCTCCGTGAGGACTCGGTCCGGTGCTGTTTTCACGATCGTTCCTCTGCTGTCGATGACTATTGCGCGTAGCGACAACTTTGGCTGGCGATGCCTGTATCGAGCGGGTAGCATTTCACGCCTTAGAGGTGCCCCGCATGATCATAGACCGCCTGCCCCCCGTTGCCTCTTCGCTCCGTCCAAGCAACCACCCCTATCTCAACGGCGCCTGGACGCCGCTGCATGAAGAAGTCACGGCACATGATCTTGCCGTGATCGAGGGTCGCATTCCCGATGACATAGACGGCGTGTATCTCCGCAACACCGAGAACCAGTTGCATCAGCCGCTCGGCCGTTACCATCCGTTCGACGGCGACGGGATGATCCACGCGATCAGTTTCAGCGGCGGCACGGCAAGCTACCGCAACCGCTGGGTCCGAACGCGTTGCTTTGCGGCGGAGCAGGAGGTGGGTGATTCATTGTGGGGCGGGTTGATGGACAAGCCCGGCACGTCGAAACGCCCCGGCTTCGGCGCGCACGGGTCGCTCAAGGATTCTTCCAGCACAGACATCATCGTCCATGCGGGCAAGGCGATCTCGACATTCTACCAGTGCGGCGAGGGCTATCGGCTCGACCCCGAAACGCTGGAGCCTTTGGGTCTTGCGCCATGGGTGCCGCTCGATGGAATTTCGGCGCACCCAAAGGTCGATCCGCACACCGGCGAGCTGATGTTTTTCAACTATTCGAAGCACGCGCCGTTCATGCATTATGGCGTGGTGGACCGGCATGAGCGGTTGACCACCTATATCCCTGTGCCGCTGCCAGGCCCGCGCCTGCCACATGACATGACGTTCAGCGAGAACTGGGCGATTGTGAACGACCTGCCGATGTTCTGGGATGCCGAGTTGCTCAAGCGCGACATCCACGCGGCGCGGTTGCATGAAGGCGTGCCGTCGCGGTTCGGCCTGATCCCGCGCAACGGTGACCCAACCGAGATCCGCTGGTTCGAGGCCGCGCCGACTTACATCCTCCATTTCCTCAACGCTTACGAGGAAGGCGACGAGGTGGTGATGGACGGCTATTTTCAGGATAATCCGCAACCCGCGCCGTTGCCTAACGAAGGCGGCTATGGCCACATGATGGCTTATGTCGACGAACATAGCTTCCAGCCGAAACTGCATCGCTGGCGCTTCAATCTGGCCGACGGGACGACGCGCGAGGAGCGGCTTGACGACCGAATCCTCGAATTCGGGATGATCGACCAGCGGCGGG
>JANOZQ010000317.1:0-1708 GCA_031429555.1 Sphingomonas sp.
ACGCACAGACTAGCTGCATTGCCCACCCGGGCAAGCGCCATATTGCATCGTGAAAAACTCGGGCCTAGAGACGCGGGCTTCGCGCCAGGCGCGGGGCTGTAGCTCAGTTGGTAGAGCGCGTCGTTCGCAATGACGAGGTCAGCGGTTCGATTCCGCTCAGCTCCACCAGCGTGGTGGCTTTCCCGCAATTCTCGATTATGCGTTGACGATGCTGCCAGCCCTCACTGCCTTTGCGCGCACGCGCTGGCTTGCGCACCGGTTGCGGACAAGGACGGATGTCGCGCGTTGGCAAGCGCAACGAATTGCCACGCTGCTCAAGGATATCCGCGGCATTCCCGCCTATGCAGCGTTAAACGCTACCGCGCTCACCGACCTTTCCGAAACCGACAAGGCCATGCTGATGGCCGATTTCGCAGCCTATAACCGGGTCGGGATTACGGCCCAAGAGGTGCGTGCCGCCCTTGACGCCGGTCAGGACCGCGTGCGCGGTTGTCCCATCGGCCAGAGCACCGGCACCAGCGGGAATCGCGGGTTTTACGTCATCAGCGAAGCCGAGCGCTTTGTCTGGTTGGGCACGATCCTTGCCAAGGCACTGCCCGACATAGTGTGGAAACGGCACCGCGTTGCCCTTGCGCTGCCGGGGTTCTCGACGCTGTATCGCTCGGCGGAACAAGGTCGTCGCATCGCGCTGCGCTTCTTCGATCTTGCACAGGGCGTCGATGCCTGGGCCAATGACCTCGTCGCCTTCGCGCCCGACACGATTGTTGCGCCGCCCAAAGTCCTCCGCGCGCTCGCCGAACGCGGACAATTGCGCGCAACCAGCATTTTTAGCGGGGCCGAAGTCCTCGATCCGCTCGACCGCGCCGTCATCGAAGCCGCCACCGGCGCGGTTGTCCGCGAAATCTATATGGCGACCGAAGGGCTGTTCGGCGTGTCCTGCCCGCGCGGCCTGCTGCACCTTGCCGAAGACGCTGTCCATTTCGAATGGCGTGCATCGGGGGACAGTGGTCTCGTCACCCCGGTGATCACCGATTTCACGCGGCGCACACAGATCATGGCGCGTTACCGGATGAACGACTTGCTGATGCTGTCCGACGCGCCCTGTCCGTGCGGCTCGCCGTTGCAGGCCGTGGCGCGGATCGAGGGGCGTCAGGACGATGTGTTCGAACTCGGCGGACGGATGGTCACCCCTGACGTGTTGCGCAATGCTGTCGTTGATGCGGACGCGCGGATCACCGATTACCGGATTGTGCAGACAGGCGCGACGGACGTTGCAGTGTATCTTGATCCAGCGCTTCCGGTCGAGACCGAGAGATTTGTTACCACGTCGTTAGAGCATTTATTTGCGCAACTGGGCGTCACCGCAACAATCACGCACCATCGCGGGCTGACTGTTGATTACGACCGCAAGCTGCGCCGCGTGCGCCGGGACTGGCGACCAAGCTAGCCAATAGGTTGGCCATTCCATTCGATGTCATGCGTGGTCTGATTTGTGGCACTCCGATTGTGCAGCAGGCTTAACATCGCGAACCGTCCGGCATCGATCATCGCGCCGAGTGCCGGCATCCGGTCTCCCGCACGCCCGGCCACGTCACGGCCACGCGAAATTTCTGAAACCAGCGCGCCTATCCGCCCCGTTGCGGGCGCGAGAAGCGCCATCGCCGGGCCCAGATAACGCAGGTTCGTCGTCGGCGCATTTGCCTGTCCT
>JANOZQ010000318.1:0-1749 GCA_031429555.1 Sphingomonas sp.
ACTTTGTTCGGGTTCGAAGCCAACCGGCTCCGGACATTGCAAAGTCTTATTGGAGAGAATTTGGCTGACATCGCCGCCCTGACTGCCCTGATCATACCCGAAGCGGAAGCGCTCGGGCTGCGACTCGTGCGCGTCGGGATGTTCGGCGGGACGTCCGACCCGACGCTGCAGGTGATGGCCGAGCGGCCCGAAACGCGACAATTGACGCTGGACGATTGCGCGACGCTTTCGCGGCGCTTGTCGGAAATTTTCGACGAGCTTGATCCGATTGAAGAAGCCTATCGCCTTGAAGTGTCATCGCCGGGTATCGACCGTCCGTTGACGCGGATCGCCGACTATGACGACTGGTCGGGGCACGAAGCACGGATTAAGCTGGTCGAGCCTATCGAAGGTCGCAAGATGTTCGATGCGCGCCTTGAAGGCGTGGAGGGCGATGATACGGTTGTCGTTATCGCCAAGCACGGCGCGATGCGCATCCCCTATGACGGCATCGCCTCAGCAAAACTGGTTCTGACCGACAAGCTTATCAACGCAACCGCACCGCTTTCAACCGACGGTGCCGATAAAATTCTGCAAGAAGGATAGACGAATGGCGACTGCGATTACCGCCAATAAGGCCGAACTGCTGGCAATTGCCGATTCGGTTGCGAAGGAAAAACTGATTGATCGCGAGATCGTGATCGAAGCGCTCGAGGATGCGATCCAGCGCTCGGCCAAAATGCGCTATGGGTCGGAAATGGAAATCCGCGCGAAGATCGATACAACGTCGGGCGAAACCCGGTTGTGGCGCGTCGTTGAAGTCGTCGAGCTGGTCGATGACCTTTACAAGCAGGTCAATGTCGCGTCGGCGGAAAAGCTTCAGCCGGGTGCCAAGATTGGCGATTACATCGTTGACCCGCTGCCCCCCATCGAGTTCGGACGCATTCAGGCGCAGGCGTCGAAACAGATCATTTTCCAGAAAGTCCGCGATGCCGAACGCGAGCGGCAATATGAGGAATTCAAGGACCGCGCAGGCGAAATCATTGTCGGCAGCGTCAAGCGCGTCGAATTCGGTCATGTTGTCGTTGACCTTGGCCGCGCCGAAGGCGTCATCCGCCGCGACGCGCAAATCCCGCGCGAAGTGGTCCGCGTCGGTGACCGCGTCCGTTCGCTGATCCTGAAAGTTGTCCGCGAAACGCGCGGGCCCCAGATTTTCCTCAGTCGCGCGCATCCCGATTTCATGAAGAAGCTGTTCGCGCAGGAAGTGCCCGAAATCTACGACGGCATCATCACAATCATGGCCGCGGCGCGTGACCCCGGCAGCCGCGCCAAGATCGGCGTGATCAGCCGCGATGGCAGCATCGATCCGGTCGGCGCCTGCGTCGGCATGAAGGGCAGCCGCGTTCAGGCCGTCGTGCAGGAAATGCAGGGCGAAAAGATCGATATCATCCCGTGGTCCGAAGATACCGCAACCTTCGTCGTCAACGCGCTCCAGCCCGCCAACGTCAGCCGCGTGGTCATCGACGAGGAAGAAGACCGTATCGAAGTTGTGGTTCCCGACGATCAGCTGTCACTTGCCATCGGTCGTCGCGGCCAGAATGTCCGTCTCGCATCGCAATTGACCGGCAAAGCCATCGACATTCTGACCGAAACCGACGCCAGCGAAAAGCGCCAGCGCGAATTCATCGAGCGGTCGGACCTGTTCCAGAAGGAACTCGACGTCGATGAAACGCTGTCGCAGCTGCTGGTTGCCGAAGGGTTCACCAGTCT
>JANOZQ010000319.1:0-10171 GCA_031429555.1 Sphingomonas sp.
CCAAAGCTATGTTCCCATTTGCCATCGCACTGGGCTTCATACCATTCTGCCAACCAATCCAAAACTTCCATTCTGCCTCGCTATCCCAACGAGGGCCGCATGAAAAGAAAACAAGCCGAACGCCCCTCAATCCCCCGCAAAAACAAACGGGCTCACCCCGCGTTCCCGCTCGTTGAACACCAGCGGGCGTGACGCGGGCGGAGCGGCGCGTTGGGGGCAATCGGCGCGGGTGCAGGCGCGGCAGCCCAGACCAACGGGAGTCGCTTCGCCACGCATCAGGTCAAACCCGCGGGCTGCGGCCAAGGGCGCGGCGACGCTTGCATCAATCCCGATCCCGACCGAAAATTGCGCGCGGACTTGGCCGATCCGTCCACCCTGTGGTGATACCGTCCGCGCCAGCGTGAACCAGCGCGCGCCATCCTCAAGCTCGACCAGCTGCCGCACCAGCCCGCCTGGCCGGTCGAACGTACTGTGCACTTCCCATAACGGGCACCGCCCGTCCGCCTCGACCAGCGGCGATGCGCTCGCGCCGGCGTAACGCTTCGACGATTGTCCCGCGCGGTCGATGCGGATCATGAAAAACGGCAACCCCCGTGCGCCGACGCGCTGCATCGTCGTCAGCCGGTGCGCGATTTGTTCAAACCCAGCGCCGAACCGCCGCTGGAGCAGCTCGACATCATAACCTGTCGCTTCGCACGCGCGCAGAAAACGGCCATAAGGCATCATGATCGCGGCGGCGAAATAGCTGGTCAGGTGACGGCGATATAGCCGCTCCGACGCGCGCTCGGCAAAGCCCGCGCCTTTGACCAGCGCATCAATTTCGTCTTTCGCTTCCAGTTGCCCGAGCTGAAACGCCGCCGAAAAGGTCCGGCTGGCGGGATCGAGCAGTTCGGACAGCTGAACTTGCCGTGCATGCAGATCGAGGCGGCGGAGCGCGACCGGCATCACGTCGACCGGCAGGATGCGGATCGACAGCTGGTGTGAGATGCGCAATCGCTCGGCAATCGCACCGTAAAGATCGCCCGAGCCGATGCGCAGTTCGTCCGCCAATGTCTCCGCCGCCGCGTCAAGATCGCCGAAATGATTGCGCCACCGCTCGATTTCGCGGCGGACGGACGCAATCGGGTCATTCGCCGACCCGCTGCCGAGTGCGCCCGCTTCGCCACGCGCATCGAATGCCCGCGCAAACGCCTCCGCTGCGTCGGGCGCAAATGTGATCAGCTCCTCGATGGCAGCTTTGTCGAGGTTAAGGTCTGCGAACGCCGGATCGGCGAACCGCCGCCGCAATGCCTCGACGCCGCCGCCCGGTGCTGTGCCTGTCAGCGTCCGCGCGTCGAAATCATAACGTTCAGCCAGCCGCAGCATGATCTGGGCCGTAAGGGGCCGCTGATTCCGCTCGATAAGGTTCAGGTAAGATGGCGAAATGTCGAGCGTTTCAGCCATCGCTGCTTGCGTAATACCCGAAACGCGACGCATCCGACGAACTGTGTGGCCCGCATATACTTTCTGGTCTTTCATCAGTTCATTTTGTCATAATCTTTACAATATGACAATTGTTAACCGGATTTATCTCACTTTCAGACAATGAAAAACACTATTTTCACTCGCTTTGGTGTGACCTTTGTGTGACCTTTGGGTTATCGGATTGTAAATTCAGTGAAAGCCTCCCCATGACCTACACGCAACACATCACCGACACCGCTGCTCTCATCCATTCCAAAAGCGGCACTTGGGACGGCATCAGCGCCGAAGCCGTCGCGCGCATGCGACTCCAGAATCGCTTCCTCACCGGCCTCGACATCGCCCGCTACACGGCAACGATCATGCGCGAGGACATGGCCGCCTATGACGCCGACTCGTCGCAATACACCCAGTCGCTCGGCTGCTGGCACGGCTTCATCGCGCAGCAGAAAATGATTTCGATCAAGAAGCATTTCGGCACGACAAAGCGCAAATATCTCTATCTCTCGGGCTGGATGGTCGCGGCATTGCGTTCCGATTTTGGTCCGTTGCCCGACCAGTCGATGCACGAAAAAACCAGCGTCCCCGCACTGATCGAGGAGCTTTATACGTTCCTTCGCCAGGCCGACTCGCGCGAGCTCAACCTGCTCTTTCGTGCGCTCGACGACGCGGCAACCGATGCCGACCGCGCCATGGTTCAGGACAAGATCGACAATTTCCAGACGCACGTTGTCCCGATCATCGCCGACATCGACGCCGGGTTCGGCAACGCCGAAGCGACCTATCTGCTTGCCAAAAAGATGATCGAAGCCGGGGCCTGCGCGCTCCAGATCGAGAACCAGGTCTCCGACGAAAAGCAGTGCGGCCACCAGGACGGCAAAGTCACCGTGCCGCACGAAGACTTCCTCGCCAAAATCCGCGCCTGCCGCTACGCTTTCCTCGAACTCGGTGTCGAGGACGGGATCATCGTCACGCGGACCGACTCGCTCGGTGCGGGGCTGACCAAGCAGATCGCTGTTTCGAACGAACCCGGCGACCTTGGCGACCAGTATAACAGCTTCCTCGATTGCGAAGAGATCGACCCTGCCACCGCGCGTAATGGCGACGTCATCATTAACCGCGATGGCAAGATGCTGCGGCCAAAACGCCTGCCCTCCAACCTGTTCCAGTTCCGCGCGGGCACCGGCGAGGACCGTTGCGTCCTCGATTCGATCACGAGCCTTCAGAACGGCGCCGACCTGCTCTGGATCGAAACCGAAAAGCCGCATGTTGAGCAGATTGCGGGGATGATGGACCGCATCCGCGCGGTCGTGCCCAATGCGAAGCTCGTCTACAACAATTCACCCAGCTTCAACTGGACGCTTAATTTCCGGCAGCAGGTTTATGACGCGATGGTCAAGGAAGGGCTCGACGTCACCGCCTATGACCGCGCCAAGCTGATGGGTGTCGAATATGACGAAACCGAGCTCGGCATCGCAGCAGACAAGCGCATCCGCACATTTCAGGCTGACGGCGCGAAGCGCGCCGGCATCTTCCACCACCTCATCACGCTCCCGACATATCACACCGCCGCTTTGTCGACCGACAATCTGGCCAAGGAATATTTCGGCGAAGCGGGGATGCTCGGCTATGTCGCGGGCGTCCAGCGTCAGGAAATCCGCCAGGGCATCGCCTGCGTCCGCCATCAGAATATGAGCGGATCGGACATCGGCGACGATCACAAGGAATATTTTGCCGGAGACGCCGCGCTCAAGGCCGGTGGCGCGCATAATACGATGAACCAATTCGGGTGAGGACCGGACAGTGGGAAAGCCACTGTCGTCAGTCGGCCCTTGCGGGCCGCTGGTCGGTCTTCCGGCGCGTTCGGATTAGCCCCGCTAAGCCGTTCCGCCTTCAGACTTCCTGGGGAGGAAGAACACCCGTCGGAGCAATCCGGCGGGTGTTTATAATTGCGCGGCTCCATGCAACGCGACAATACACCAATCATGAACCTCGCTGCCGGTATCCGTGTCCTGATCGTCGAGGATGAACCGATCGTCGCGATGCTTGCGGAGGATTTGCTCGAAAGCATCGGCTGCGTCGTCGCAGGCACCGTTGCGAGCATTGCCGAAGCCCGGCGCGCC
The DNA here is from genome assembly GCA_031429555.1 of Sphingomonas sp. Taxonomy (GTDB): domain Bacteria; phylum Pseudomonadota; class Alphaproteobacteria; order Sphingomonadales; family Sphingomonadaceae; genus Sphingomonas_O. Next base: position 3,585 of record JANOZQ010000319.1, read on the forward strand.
ATCGACAATATTACATTTGACGTCGCGTTGATTGATATCAATTTGAACGGCGAGGACGGACTCGAGGTGGCCGCCGTGCTTAAAAGCCGCGCTATCCCCTATATCATCACCAGTGGATACGAAGTGGCGGGGATTGCGCCCGGTCATCGCGAAGCGTTTGTTCTTTCAAAACCATACTCTATCGCAGCGCTTGAAGCCGCAATTCGCGGATGCGTGCGTTAACGCCGCACGCGTGGGCAAGAGCCAAGCGCTTGAACGACATAGGTATAGTCACTCCGTGCGGCATCCGCATCGCCCGCCGGCAAATCGGTCACCGCAGTATCGGGCAGGACCGGTGGCAGGAAACAGGCGAGACGATACCACGCCAAAGTGTCCGGGGCGGGCGGTGTGGCTGCTTCATCGACGATCTCGCCGAGTGCAAAGGCCCAGCGTTTGGGCTGGCCGGGGCGCGTCAGGACCGTGATCGAAATCGGCGCACGCGTGACTGTTGACAGGAATATCTGGGTTTCGCCTTCACCCGTTATGGTGCCCGCCGTGTGAAAAGCGCTGGTAATGCCAGTGATTGCGGGCGGCGCATCGGGGGCGGCAACGCTGGCGATGACGCCGCGCACACGAGCTTCGATTGCGGGACTCCAGAAAACTTGCGCATCGCGTGCAGCGAGACGGATTTCACCCGGGCGGCCAGCCACCGGAAGGGCGGCGATCAGGACGTCGACTTTTTTGAGCTTGGGCATCTTGCCGCGCGAATCAGGCAGCATATCAACGAGCCACGTCAGGCGCGGAAGCACAGCCTGATTCCCGCGAATCAGTGCGGACACGTCACCCTCAACATAGAATCGGATTGCGCCATTTGCGTTTGGCGATCCCTTCAGAGCCGTTGCCGAAACGATTTTTGCCCGCAGAACAATGGGCGCGTTTGCAAACAAATCTGCGACATCGGCATAGCGCCACGAATCGGCAGGGGACGGTGGTGCAGGCTTTGGAATCGCAGCAAATCCGCCATTTACCATCGACAGTCCCGCAGTCGCGCAAATCACTGCGACGGTCATTTTCGTGCTATTCCGGAACATGATCATAAGTTTCATTCTTTCGGGCTGTTGCATTTTGTAACGGTCGTGCCACGTTCGGGTTGCACGAACGAGGATGAACAGGGATTAAGCGATTGCGCGGCGTTGGCGGGAACGATAGTGTTTCGCCTCTGCCGATGAAGCAAGAAGAGTTCGGGCAGGGTGGGGTCGCACGATATACCGGGAAACATTCCGGGCATTGAGCGGTTTCCCATTAACGGTCTGTTTGGAGGGAGTAAGAACGCCGGATGTCCTATACAGACAATAAAGAGATGACGCCTGCAAGGATGTGGTCGATTGCGATCGTCGTCCTTATCCATGCGATTATCGGTTACGCTTTGGTCACGGGCGGCTATAACGTCGTCAAGAAGGTTGCCGCCGATCTGAACACGTTTGACGTGAAGGACGAGCCACCGCCACCCGTAGAGCCGCCACCCCCACCACCGCCGGACCAGAATATTCCGCCGCCACCAGTTGTGTCGCCGCCGCCGATCGTCAACACCAACCAGGCACCCCCACCCATCGTGACGCAAGCGACGCCGCCGCCGGTATTTGTACCGACGCCGGAACCGCCGCGTCCTGTTCCGCCTCCACCGCCGCCAAAACCGATGGTCGCGACCAAGGCCGTATTGCGTGGCGGGTCGATCTCAGACGAGGATTATCCCCCGGCGGCAGTTCGCAATGAAGAGTCAGGCACTGCTGTTGCCACGTTCACAATTGGCACCGACGGCAAGGTTGCAAGCTGCAATGCCAGCGGCGCGAGTGCATCGCTTGATGCTGAAACATGCAAGCTTATCATTCGCCGTTTCCGGTTCAAGGCGGCGCTCGATGCCGCCGGGCAACCGATTGCGGAAACACGAAGCCAGCGCGTGACGTGGAGATTGCCGAAATAACCGGGCCTTGGCCAAAAAATAGACCACCGTTTTCAGAAATGATTTAAGAGGGAAGACCGAACAATGTTGATCACACTTGCAGCCGCAGCCGCGGCAGGGGCACCGAAGGCCGCACAATATGGCCTGATGGCATCGATTGAAGAAGGCGGACCCGTTACACTCATCACGCTGGGCATCCTCGTGATTATGTCGGTTGGCACGCTTTACATTCTGCTCACCAAATGGTGGGACCAGAACAAGATCATGGGCCAGGCACGCAAGGTTCGCGCAAGTTTCTGGAACCATTCGTCGCTCAAAGAAGCATCGGCCAAGCTCGACAAGGACACCCCCTACAAGCAGATCATCGACGATGGCCTTCGGGCGCAGGAGCAGCACACATTGTTGACCGATCCCGTCGACCAGCATGACTGGGCGCTGTCGACGATGTCGCGTTCGCGTGCTGCGATTGAATCGAAGCTCAAGAGCGGGCTTTCCTTCCTTGCAACGGTTGGTTCGACGGCACCGTTCGTTGGCCTGTTCGGGACCGTCATGGGCATTTTGACCGCGCTGGTGAAAATCGGTGCTTCGGGTCAGGCATCAATCGATACAGTCGCAGGGCCGGTCGGTGAAGCGCTTTACATGACCGCCATCGGTCTTGCCGTCGCTGTGCCTGCGGTGCTTGCCTACAACTGGCTACAGGGCCGCAACAAGGCGATCCTTGAAGAAATGGGCACGTTCACCAACGACGTTCATGGCTGGATGGCATCGAACGGTGCCGTCCGTCCTGCACGCCTCGGTGCCGCAAAAGCAGCAGCGCCCAAGCCAGTGGCAGCACCTGCAAAAGCCTAAGATGGGAACGGGGCGGGCGGGTCATACGGACCCGCTCCGGCCTGCAAAAAAGCAACAGGACAATTTTTTATGTCAATGGCAGTAGGCGACGATGGCGGCGAAGAAGGCCCAATGTCGGAAATCAACACGACTCCGCTGGTCGACATTATGCTTGTGCTTCTCATCATATTTCTGATCACGGTTCCGGTCGTTGTTCAGAATGTGGATGTGAAATTGCCTAAAGTCCGCTTCGATCCGACAGTGACGAAGCCTGAGAACGTGTCGCTTTCAATCAAGGCGCCGACTGGTGCGTGCGAAGTGTACTGGAACCAGACGCGCGTTGACTCGAACGAGCTGCTGGACCGCGCGGTTTCGAAGCTGAAGCTGGAAATCGAAAAGCAGGGCGGCGTGAATGCGCCTGGCCTCGAGCTTCCCGAAGCGCATATTCGCGGCGATGTGAATACGCCCTATCGCTGCATCGGTGGCGCGATTTACGTCATGCAGCGCGCGGGCTTTGCCAAAGTCGGCTTCATTTCCGAACCACCGCCGGGCGGCAATGCACGCGCCTGAGGCTGATCGCCGTTCGCGGCAGAAATTAAGGAGCTAGCCTGATGTCAATGAGTATGGGCGGCAGTGCCGACGAAGAACCCATTGGTGAAATGAACACGACGCCGTTGATCGACGTCATGCTCGTTTTGCTGATCATGTTCATCATCACGATCCCGATCCAGACGCACGCGGTAAAGATCGATCTTCCCGCAAATTCGCAGACGCCACCCGACAACCCGATCAAGCCCGACATCAACAAGGTGTCGATTGATCCGGCGGGCACGATAACCTGGAACGGATCGGGGATCGACCTCGTCACGTTGCGCCAATATCTTGATTCAACCAAGGTCATGGTTCCCGAGCCCGAGCTGCATGTGCAGCCCGATGCGCAGGCGCGCTATGACACGGTTGATCAGGTTCTGGCCGTGATCAAAAAATCCGAGATCACGAAGCTCGGCTTTGTTGGTAACGAACAATATTCGGTGTTCGGGAAGTAGTCTTTCCTGAGGCTTGAAAAAAAGGGTGGTCCAGCAATGGGCCACTTTTTTGTGCGGTGACTTGCCTGCCCCCTCTCGCTAGAGCGCTGGTAAAGGGGCGTGTATGACCGACATTCCGGCGATGATGATTGCTATCGATCCGGCAAGTCCGGGTGGTCCCGAAGTTTTGGTGCCGGTGGAACGCCCTGTGCCAACGCCCGGCCTTGGCGAGGTCTTGATCCGTGTTGCCGCTGCCGGGGTCAACCGGCCCGATGTATTACAACGCAAGGGCGCATACCCCCCGCCGCCCGGCGCGCCGTCAATCCTGGGGCTTGAAGTGTCGGGTGAAATTGTCTCGCTGGGCGACGGCGCTGATGCGGCGCTGATGGGGCAGGCGGTTACTGCGCTGGTGCCCGGCGGCGGCTATGCCGAATATTGCGTTGCGTCCGCGGGGATTTGCCTGCCTATTCCGCCCGCGCTGTCGATGGTTGAAGCAGCTGCGATGACCGAGACATTATTCACCGTGTGGACCAACTTGTTCGAGCGCGCCTATGCTGTTGAGGGTGATACCGTGCTGGTCCACGGGGGCACGAGCGGCATCGGGACAATGGCGATTGCGCTTGGCAAGCTGTTCGGGCTGACGGTTATCGTAACCTGCGGGTCGGACGAAAAATGTGCGCGCGCGATTGAGATCGGCGCGGAACACGCGATCAATTATAAGACAGCTGACTTTGTAGCCGAAATTCAGCGGATCACCGGCGGCACAGGCGTTAATGCAGTGCTCGATATGGTTGGTGGTGACTATGTGCCGCGCAATTTACAGTGCCTTGCCGAGGACGGACGGCATGTCTCGATTGCAGTGCTGAACGGGCCGAAGACCGAGCTGTTCATTCCGCTGATTATGATGAGGCGCCTGACATTGACCGGATCGACGTTGCGACCGCGTTCGGTATTGTTCAAAACGCTTGTTGCCGAGGAACTCGCGCGCACGGTGTGGCCGCATGTCGAGGCGGGTCGGCTGAAGCCGGTGATCGACAGCGTGTTTCCGTTGGCGGAGGCAGCGCAAGCCCATGCGCTGATGGATTCAGGCACGCATGTCGGGAAGATTGTGCTATCTGTCAGCCTATGACGCAAACAAATCGGCTGCTCGCTTTGCTGGCGTTGGGAGCGCCTTCAGCGGCGTGTGCCGACGCGCTGCAGCAACAGGTTCTCGCGGCCGCCAAGCAGGTTTCGGCGCGTGATTTTGCCTTCACCCAAACGACGCGGATGCAGCGCACGGGAACGCCCAGTCGAGATGTCGTTCAGCGTTACGATCCGCGTCGGGGTGCTGCAGCATGGTCATTGCTGAAGATCGATGGCCGCGCGCCGACCGCAAAAGAAAGCGCTGCCTCGGCCAAAAACGCGGCCAAGGCACAGGTTGCTTCCTACGCGCGTATTTCCGAATGGTTTGGTGCGCCGGCGACGCGGATTGCGACGACGCCGACCAGCGTGACCTATCGCTTTGCTAAACTGCCCAAGGGAGCCATTAAAATGGGCAGTCATGATGCTTCAGCCAATACGTCGGTCGACGCGGTGGTGAATACGGGTGGCCGCATCCCTTTTGTCGAGCGTGCGCGATTCACGTCGACTACGGCGTTCCGCATGATGATGGTGGTCAAGGTCGACCGCTTTATCTTCGCAACGACGAACCGGCTTCATGCCGATGGTCGGCCAGTGCCGGAATCAGTCATCACTGAATTTGGCGGCTCGTTCATGGGCAAGGCACAGACAATGACAACGCAGACCCGATACTCGGATGTGCAGAGCGCACGGCCATGAACTTTGCCCGCCTGATCGGATGGGCTGTTACCGTTGTCATACTCGGCGCGGTCGGCTTTGTGCTTTACGTCGCCGCACAGCTTTATGTGCCCGAGCAACGTGCGCCGCGTTCGTTTGCGCTCACCAACGCGCCGCACATCACGCTGGTCGCCACGATGCCGCAAACGCCTGAATTCAGCGGCTATGATGACAAGGGTGAGCCGATCCAGCTCGATCTCGGCTATTCCTATCGCGAGATCAGCGCGCTGTGGATGCCGTTTGTCGCGTTCGAGGATCAGGGGTTTGTGCTATTTTCGGGAAGCGGTGCGAATATAAGCATTGCGCCGCTGACCGATATTGACTGCGCTGCAATGACCAAAGTCGTCGGCAGCGATCTGACCAAGACCTACAGCTTTCCTTACTACGCGCACATGTGGGGCTGGCTTTCGGTGCTCGCTCTGGTGTTCGTGACGTGGCTGATGGTCAAGCGCGCCGAGCGGAAACGCGACAAAGCCGGGATCATGTGATGCGGCCCGCGACGGTTGCTGTCACAATAGTGGCATCAAAATAGAAAGCCTGTGTCACATTGGGGACTCATAGGCGCTGCTTGACGACGATACGTCCAGCAGGGAGCCATCATGGACGCGATCACGCGGTTACCGTTCGAGGCTGATTTCTCCGATTTATCGGACAGTGCGCCATCGATCCCCGAACAGGTCGCGCGCCAGCGACGGCGTTTCCGCACCATCTGGATAAGTGACATCCATCTGGGGACGCGCGGGTGCAACGCGGCGATGCTGATCGATTTCCTCGATTCAACCGACAGCGAAACCATGTATCTGGTCGGCGACATCATCGACGGCTGGCGGATGAAGCGGAAATTCTACTGGCCCGCCGCGCACAATGACGTTGTGTGGCGCGTCATGAAACGCGCGAACCGCGGCACCCGCGTCGTCTATGTGCCCGGCAACCATGACGAGATGTTCCGCCAGTTCACC
>JANOZQ010000320.1:0-5815 GCA_031429555.1 Sphingomonas sp.
CATCGAATCGCCCTCGACGCGGATGGCGGAAACCAGATCGGGAGTCGCCGTCAGCCGCCGCAGCCAGCCCGCATCGAACCCGAACCGCGCTTCGACGCGCTCGCTGTCGGGAAGCGCACCCGGTCCCGCTGACGCACCGACGGCGATTTGCGGGATCGAGATCAGCCCGCTGCGTTTGCGGTTTGCCGACAGGGGCGGCGATTCGACCGGACCGCCGAGCACCGCTTCGGGCACGCCATAATAACGCGCCAATATCCGGCGGTCCTCCTCGTCCAATTTGCGCGGCACCCCGCGTTTGATGAACTGCTGCACATAAGCAGCATTGCGGCCCAGCAACCGTGACAGGGCGACACTGCTGTCGCCGCGGTCGGTCATCAGCCGTTCAAGAGTGTCGCGCGCATCAACCATAAAAATGACATAGCAATAGGAAAACTCCTAGACAAGTAGGAAATTGCTCTTGAAATAGGAATAATCCTATTACGGAGTCGAGGGAGTTTGATTGTGCATATCGGTCGGAAAATCGAGCAATATCTGAAAGCAACGGGTACGTCGCCGACGCGTTTTGGGCGCGAATCAGTGCGCGATCCCCGTTTGGTTTATGATATGCGACGGGGTCGCGAAATCGGTCCGCGCGTGGCCAAGCGGATTCTCGCTTTCATCGAGGCGCACAGCATATGACCCGCCCCGCACATCGCGCGCTGCTGGCGGCGCTGACCGACTATCTCGGGCCGCTCGACGATGTTGTCGCCAAAACGCGCGATTGGGCGAGCGCGACGTTCGTTGGCATGCAGCATGAAATTGCGTTCGTCTGCACGGCGGAAGCAGTGCTGATCGATGGGTTGCCGGATGTCGATCTGCCGATGGATGGTCATTTTGTGGCGGATTTAGTGCTGGTGTCGTCGGAAGCGCAGGGCCCATATCATTATGTCGTGATTGAGGTGCTCACGGTGCGCGAATAGGCGACTAGTGAGAACTTCGAGAACTTCACCCCGTCTTCGGCATCAGTTTCTTGAGCAATCGCCGCACCATCACGATGAGGGTGACGGAGCCGATCGCGACACCGACCGCGACGATCACCGCCAGCACCGGACTGGCAATTGCCGCGACGACCAGCCCCGTTGCGGTCAAATCCTCTCCGGTCGAGACGACGATGTTGCTCACCGGTTCGGGGCTCGCGTTGACGACGGCGCGCGATCCCGCTTTGGCGGCATGCCCCATCAATGCCGCACCGCCGCCGAGGAGCAGGCTGACGACCTGCCACGTCGGGTCATTGGCATCGATCACGGCCATCGCCAGCAAGGCACCACCGACCGGACGGATGGCGGTGTGGACCGCATCCCACAGCGAATCAATCCACGCGACCTTGTCGGCCAGAAATTCGGCGACCACGCCCAGCCCTGCCGCGCCGATCACCCACGGCGACGCCAGAACCTGCAACCCCTTCAGATGTTCGGGCAGTGCAATCCAGCCGAACTGCATCGCAATCCCGGTCGCAAGGACACAGAGATATACGCGCCAACCCGACAAAAGGCTGAGGCTGGCGGCGGTGCCGATCAGGCTGATCAAATCCATGGCATGTGTGCTGCCATGCCCTTTGCGCCGATGCAATCCACCTCCCCGAGCAACGCCGAGGGGCTTTGCCGAGCGAAGCCGAGGTTCTCGTCGGAAGAGCTCCATTCTCGGCTTCGCTCGAATATGCCCCTCGGCTGCGCTCGGGGATACGGGTTGAGTTGGAGTGCTTTTGCCTTAGGGACAGATCATGACATCCGAAAACATCCCCGCCGCGACACTGGTGCTGTTCCGTGAAAATGGGGGCGTTGCCGAGCATTTGTTTGTCGAGCGCGCGGGGACGATGAGCTTTGCGGCAGGCGCGATTGTGTTTCCCGGTGGGCGCGTTGATGCGGGCGACCGGTTGCTTGCCGCGCATTTCCCCGACCTCGATCCCGATGATGCGGCGGCGCGCGTTGCCGCCATCCGCGAGACCATCGAGGAGGCCGGGGTTGCGGTTGGTTTTGACGAGTTACCCGACGCCGCGATGCTGGCGACGATGCGCGTGCAGTTGTTGGCAGGAATGGTCTTCGGCGATGTGGTCTCAGCAGCGGGGCTGCGGCTCGATCTCTCGGCGCTCACATGCTTTGCCCGCTGGTGTCCGAACATGCGTGAGACGCGCAATTTCGATACGCGCTTTTATCTGGCGCGTTTTCCCGAAGGGGCACCGATGGCGAGTGTGGACGCGACAGAAAATGTCCGGCTGTTCTGGGGCACGGCGCAGGGTGTTCTCGACGATGCCGACGCGGGGCGGGTGCAGATCATATTTCCCACGCGGCGCAATCTGGAACGCTTGGCGAGGCTCGGTTCCTATGATGCTGCGCTGGACGAAGTTGCGGTGGTTGCACCCGAAAAAATCGTACCGCACTTCGAAATCCGCGAGGGCGAGCGGTACTTGTGCATTCCCGACGGGCGGGGTTATCCGGTGACATCGGAACTGATGTCAAAGGCCGTGCGGGGGTAAGGCGAAGGGGCCACCCCTAGCCCCTCCAGCAAGGGCTGGAGGGGAGCCCAGTGCACTGTGTCTCCCCTCCACGCCTTCGTGGAGGGGTCGGGGGTGGCTTCTTAATTCAATTCGGAAGCGCCCACGGCTCGATCTTGTCGACCCACTCCGGATAAAAAGCCGGTTCGCGCGTCGACCAGCCGGGAGCCGTCGCAGCCGCTTCGCTGATTGACTGGAGCAAGGCGCGGCGTCGCTCGGGGTGCAGATGCGGGAGCGCTGCTGCTGCACAGAATGCCCCGGGCAACCATGGCCGCGCGCTTGCACCAATCAGGCGTTCGTAGAGGAACCGATACGCACCAAAGCTCGGCAGGCGATCCTGACCCAGATCGAAGGCACTCATCGTGACGAGCGGGGCCATGAAGGGCTCCACACGGTCGAGGCCCGAATCTTCGGGAACCGTTTCGCGCAGCGCCTCCAGCCGCTCGTAAAGTTTGGCTTGTGCCCTGATGCTGGCGGACTCGATCAGGTCGCGCGACCAGATATCGAGCGCGTCGGCACGCTGCAAACCGACATCGAGCGAGCGACGGATATAGCGCTGCGTCGATGACGGAAAGCTCGCGAATTCCTTCATTTCGGAAAGTGTCGCGGCCCCGTCTGCGCCGCGTGCTGTCGTACCCATACTCACTCGCCCCTTTGCCCAAAAAGCGTCTCGACCGCGAACATGCGCCTCTTTGGTTAGCGCAACCTTAACGGCGAAGGAATCATGTTCCTTGCTGCAATGCAACACAAATAAGCGAAAGGCCGGGGTTTCTGTTGCCCGGCACCGGGCATTTGATGGGGGTTTCTGTTGCTCGGCACCCCCAGGCCGCCGGTTTCCACTTCTGTTGCCCGGTGTGGTCCGTACCGCGCTCAGGCTTTATAACTTTATCCGTGAGGACTTAGTTATGCAGCAATTGCGAGGGCCTCGTTATCGTTGGCACCTATTGGTTTTGAACGGTTTTAAGGCGCATTCAGGCCTGGCAAAAATACCGCTTTTCAACACACGTCGATCCTATTTCGGCCCCGTCAGGACTCCCGCCCAGATCAAAAAGATCGGCCGGAAGTTTTGGTGGAGCCGCCGGGTACCGCCCCCGGGTCCGCTGTGTCTATGACACGACATCATTCATCACCATCTCCGGACGAATCCGGCAGTGCCAATATAGGGCGATGGCGGTTAATTAAAAGGGCGGGTGAAACTTGCCGTTCATCGTCAGCGCGTTAAGAGCAAAGGATGCTTACCCAACGATCCCGTTATGCCCTTCGCGCGATGCTTGTATTGGCCAATGAAACAGCGGGGCAGCCCCCGGTCCCAATGAGCCGGATCGCCGACGATGCTCAGATTCCGCGCAAGTTCCTCGAAATCATTTTGGGCGAGTTGCGTAATGCCGGGTTCGTGGTTTCGACCCGCGGCAAATCGGGCGGGTTCCACTTGGCGCGGCCGGCACATCTGATTTCATTCGGGGACATTATCCGCACGATCGAAGGACCGCTGGCGCTGGTGCCCTGCGTTAGCCGGACAGCGTATAAACGCTGCAAGGATTGCCGCAGCGAAGCGCATTGCGCGATCCGCCGCGCGATGATGATCGTGCGCGATGATACCGCACGGATCCTCGACGGAACGAGCCTTGCGAGCGCGACCGCCGAGGATTTGGCTGCGGCCTAGACTATTTCTTCAAACCATCGCGGATTTCGCGAAGGAGCAGAATGTCTTCGGGCGTCGCATCATCGGCATTGCGCGCGAAAGCTTTGTTTGCGGCTTTGACGATCATGAAGATGACCCAGGCGAGAATAACGAAGTTGATCACTTCGGTAATGAAGTGGCCATAGGCGAATACGGGTACGCCTGCGGCTTTCATGCCCGCCAGAGTCTCCGCCGCACCAGCGGGCACGCTGCCGATGGGCACATACATGTCCTGAAAATTGATGCCGCCGGTCAGGATGCTCAGGATCGGGTTGATGAAATCATCGGTCAGCGCAGTGACGATCTTGCCGAACGCCGCGCCGATAATGACACCGACCGCGAGATCAAGGACATTGCCCTTGTTGATGAACGCCTTGAATTCTGAAACGATACTCATAGCAACCCCTTTTCCTCGTTAACTACTTAATGACCATGACATCGCCGCACTCGATTGCAACCCTCGCGCAAGCGGCATCGCAAAACGAATTGCACCTTTGGCGATCTGTCGTGTATTAGGTGCGCAGAACACATAAACAGGAGACCGCCCATGCCGTTCGACCGTCGCTTTGCCCTGCTTGCCCCGCTTGCTGCTGTGTCGCTGGCTGGCTGTGGAATCAACTCGATCCCGACGGCGGAAGAAAACGCAAAGGCGAAATGGGCGAATGTGCAGGCCGATTACCAGCGCCGGGCGGACTTGATTCCCAATCTTGTGGAAACCGTGAAGGGTTTTGCCAAGCAGGAATCGACCGTCCTCACACAGGTGACCGAAGCGCGCGCGCGGGCAACAGCGACGCCGCTCGCGCCCGCTGATCTGACCGATCCGGCAAAGGTTAAAGCATTTCAGGAAGCACAGGGTGCGGTGACGGCGGCGCTGGTCAACATCCGTAACATCACCGAAGCCTATCCGCAGCTGAGTTCGAACGCCAATTTCCTGGCGCTGCAATCGCAGCTTGAGGGGACCGAGAACCGGATCAATGTTTCAATCAAGGATTATAATGATTCAGTGCAGGCGTATAACACCACGATCCGCACGTTCCCCGACGCGATTGGCGCAAAGATCTTTTATGGGTCGAAGCCGATGACGACCTACACGGCGACGGCACCCAATGCGGACCGTGCGCCGACGGTGAAGTTCTGATCCCACGCAACCGTATCCCTGAGCTTGTCGAAGGGTTGTCCTTCCTTCGTTCGACATTGGAGTAGAAAGTGCAGCCCCCTTCGGCGAAGCTCAGGACAGGCTCCAACAAGCTCAGGGATGCGGTATATGTTTTGACTGTGGCGCTTTGCCTTCTAGTTGCGCCCGCCAACGCCCAGACCTTCCCTAAGCTCGCAGGCGAACCCGTCGTCGATGCCGCAAACCTGCTCGACCCCGCGCAGGAAACGGCACTCAATGCCAAGATCAAAGCAATCAACGCTGCGACGGGGCATCAGCTGGCGGTCGCGACGATCCCCAGTCTGGAAGGGCGAGACATTGCCGATTACGGTTATCGGCTGCTGCGGACGTGGGCGCTGGGCACCAAAGAGAAGGACGACGGTGCGATCCTGATCGTTGCGCCGAACGAACGGCGGACGCGGATCGAGGTCGGCTACGGGCTGGAGCCGGT
>JANOZQ010000321.1:0-2636 GCA_031429555.1 Sphingomonas sp.
CGACCGGCGGGCTCAACAGTTTCCGGGTTGGCAACTGAGCAGCACGGGCGGATAGTGCTGGCGTGACAACGGGACGAGACCATCCATGCGACCCATTCTTGCTTTTGCCGCAATGGCGCTTGTTGCTCCTTTCGAAACGGCTTGCGCGATGAAATCCGATCATAGCCGCTTGGCCGCCCCCGCAGGCACTGTCGCCGAGCGCAGTGATACCGAAATCGGTGCGCCTGCCAAAGCACTCCATGACAATCTCGTCCGCTATCTGCGCGGTCGCTACACAATTTCGACGGCGCGCTTTTTAGAAGTCGACAAAATCCTGTCGTGGATGCCGGTCTCGAAATTCGTCCAGAATACGCGCACCGAAAAGAAGATGCCGGGTGCGCTGTCATGGATGCCCGAAGGCAAAGCCTCTGGCGACAATGTCGATCTTTACATCGCGGACAAGGCCGGTTTCGCCGTGTCGATGGCAGAGACGCGGCTGCCCAACGGCAACCGGCTGGTCATTTATGCCGATCTCACGCCGGTGCGCGGCATTGCGGCATGGACGTCCAAGAAGCCAACCGAAGGCGCGCCCCGCTAAACCTCAAACGCCGGTTTTGAACGGTGTGAAATCGGTCGCTTCGTCGAAGACGTCAACACCCTCGGCGCGCTTCAGGAAGCCGACCACAGCGTAGGTCACCGGCGTCAGCACGACTTCCCACAACACTTTCAACCCCCAATTGGTCACCATCACGGTCAACACGGCCTCGTTGCTCCATCCGCCCGCCCCCCAGAATGCCAGCGGGTAGAACAGCAAGCTATCCACGCCCTGCCCGAACACCGTCGAACTGATTGTCCGCGTCCACAGGTAGCGCCCCTGTGTCAGCACTTTCAGCTTGGCGAGGACAATCGAATTGACGAACTCACCCGCCCAGAACGCCACAACCGAAGCAAAGACAATGCGCGGAACCTGTCCGAAAACGGCGTCATAGGCAGGCTGGTTCGTCCACCCTTCGGCGGGCGGCAGACTGACCACCACCCATGACATAAACGCCATGAAAATCAGCGCGGCAAACCCCGCCCAGATGCATCGCCGCGCCCGCGCATAGCCATAAACCTCGGTCAGGACGTCGCCGATGACATAGCCAAGCGGAAAAAACAGGATCCCCGCCCCGAACGTGTAACCCCACAGGCTCGCCAGCTTCGCCGCACCAATGACGTTCGACAACAGCAGGATTGCCACGAACGCCGCCATCACAAAATCGAAATAACGAAAGCCATCTCGACCGACCGCGTCGGCGCTGACATGCTTTGGTGTGGACCCCTCGCTCATAGGCATGGAGCCATAAGGGATTTTACGCTAACGGCAACCTGACGCGCCCGTAGCTCAGTTGGATAGAGCACGAGACTTCTAATCTTGAGGCCACAGGTTCGACTCCTGTCGGGCGCGCCATAATTTACCGTGGCCCCACGGTGTCGGGCTCTGCTTCATGCAAAAAAATGGCGTGCCGTTCTTTCAAACGACACGCCAGTTTGGATCGGCTGACAGGGGGGGGTCGAGGTTCAGGCCGACCAGTTATCGCGTGACGTGGCATCGTTGGTACGAAATGCGACGGCAAGCGCGAAACCGACTGCACCTGCTGCCAAGATGGCAAGCAGGGAATTTTGGCGGGTCACTGTTACGGCGCGACCCATTGAGTCGCGTGCAGCGGGGGCAACGCGGTCATAGGTGTCGCGGACCATATCCTTTGCGTCACCATATAGATTCTGGGCCGCGCCTTTGACCTGATCAACGATGCCATCGGCTTGAAGACCACGGTCATGAATTGCGGCACCGGCGGCTTCTTCGATACGACCGCCGACAGTGCGGGCGGTCCCGGCAAAATTATCGGTGTTCATAATATTCTCCCTTCACGGTATCTGAATTGGCTTGTGCGGATAACCGGCGTCGCGCGCGGGCGTTCCTGACCAGTGATAATTTTTACGAGATTGCCACTTGCCGGATCAGAGCTGGACTTCGGCAACCATGCTTTCGGCAGCCGCCTTCGGACCCTTGAAAAAAGCTTTGACCATCGTGCCCAGTCCTGTCTCTGCAAGCCAGATCTTGGCATTTTCAGGCTCGAACCGCAGCAACGCCAGATTGGGGTCTTCTTTGCCGCCCTCATACCAGGCGGCGACAAAACTATTCCAGAAGCGGTCAACGACTTTCCGGTTGTCTTCCTGCAGGATGGCCCCGTGGACACTGGCATAAAGATCATGGCCCGGCGCGGTATAGCTCATGATGGCGCGCGCACCCGTACCGACCAGATTGTAGAGATCGTCGTCCTTGCCCGCGAAAAACCAGATCGGCCCCAGCCGCCCTTCGAACTGCGCAGTCATCGGCTGGGTATGGCCGTCGCGGTCGCCGACCACGCCCAGCATGACCATCGGTTTGGCCTGTAGTTCTTCCCAGAACCGGTCGGTAATTTTCGCTTCAGCGGTCATGTTGGTATCTCCTGAATCAAAGCCGGAACGTGGTCCGGCGCTCGAGACGGGGTAACCTGAATAGCAAGCTGTGGTTCCACAGCCTACGGCGATCAGCGATAGTGCAGATAGTTTGGATTAAAGCTCGCCGCTGCCATCAAACCGGCAAGATCGTTGACCGACAGATGCCGCCGTTT
>JANOZQ010000322.1:0-4000 GCA_031429555.1 Sphingomonas sp.
CGTGCTGGCGAAACGTCCCGATTTGGCACGGTTCAGAATGACTTCAGCGACCGCGAGTTGGCCATTAAGCGGCTCGCCCTTCGATTCAAAATAAACCGCCTTGGCAAGGCAATCCGCTTGCGCATCGCCCACGGAAGTCGCTGCATGCTTGTCGACCAATGCCGCCAGTGACGAAACGCGCGCACGTTTGGGGAAAATGATCGCGGGAATTTGTTCGGGCGCGATGTCGGTCGCGATTCCATCGCTTACCGATGTCTCAAGGACCGGTTCCGCCGGGAGCGGTTCGCTCACCACAGGCGGAAAGAGTGGCGCACCTACAGCCTTGGTCGAGGGGAAAGCCCCCATCGCGGCCAATGCGCAAAATGAAGTGGCCGCAAAACTGGCGGCGCGGTAAAAATTCGACATTCAATCTACTATCGTGCGGCCGAACAACCAAAAGCCGGGCATTAAACGATAAACTATGCCCCGGTCATTCTTCCGACTGGCGTCCGCACCACCCAAACTTCGGGCCCACATGCGGCTGCGCTCGTCTTAATTTCGCCTTATTTGTTGTGCGGTGCAACAATGTCAACCATGTTAACCCGTTTCAGCGGCGAAACGTTCTGCGTTCGCGATGTCCAGTTCGACCAGCCAAAGGTCTGGATCGCGGGCGCGGCGGCGTTCGAGATAGGCAGTGCGTTCGTCGGATTCGGCGGGGCCAACGGGCGTCCACGCATAAGCACCTGCCTGATCAAGGATCCGTTCACGGACCGATCGGACAATGCCTTTCTCCATGCAGATCAACAGGATCGCGCCTGCGGTCGGATCGCCTTTGGCCACGACTGCCGCATTTCCACCCTCTGCCCCAACGCGCCTTACCAACGCGCTTACCAGCATCGTGCTGGTCAGCCGCGCCGTCACGAGTGGGTATAGCCGGGCAACGACGACAGCGCGATTTGCGAGCGCATGAACGTGCCCGTTCCGCGCGCGGCTTCCTCGCCATGCTGGTCTATCAATCGCGCATCGCCAACAAAAACCCTCTTGCGACCGCTGATCCACCGGCCCTCGGCGATCACCAGCCCCGCCTTGATCGGTTTGGTGAACAGCAAGTTGAATGCCGTCGTCAGCACAAAACGGTCTGTCACAAGTGAGTTGACAGCATAGAATGCCGCATCGTCGAGCATTTTGAAATAGGCCGTGCCATGCAGCGCGCCCGCCGCATGGAAATGCTCGGTGCCGACCTCGAACTTGATCCGCGCAAAACCGTCCTCGACAATTTCAAGCTCGGACGGGAATGCTCGATTGATCGGCGCCGACCTGTAAAGCGATTCGAGCGCACGGTGATGCGCGCTCGCCCCTCCACCAGCGTCAGGCAGCGTCACGCGCCTCACCGTTGTCAAATAATGCAAACAATGCGTCGTCGTTCGATGCGCCACGCAGCTTGGCAACAAAGGCTTTGTCGCGAAGCACCCGGCTAACCTGTGCCAGTGCTTTCAAATGCGCTGCTCCCGCATCAGTGGGTGACAACAACATGAATACCAGATCGACCGGCTCATCATCAATTGAAGAAAAATCAACGGGCTGTGCGAGCCGAGCAAACAGCCCGACAACATGATCAAGCCCGTCGATCTTGCCGTGCGGAATCGCGATGCCGCCGCCAAAGCCGGTGGAACCCAGCCGCTCGCGTTCGGTCAAACGCTCGACGACCAGCGCCGAATCGACGTCATGAACCCGTTCGGCCATTGTCCCCAGGGCTTGAAACAGGCTCTTTTTATTCGGTGCCACAAGGGCGGCAACAACCGCGCCAGGGCGGAGAAAATCGTGCAAATCGTTCATCTTAGTTCCGGGTCAAGGCGCGCGTGCACCAGTCAATGACTCAGGCCGCGCGCTGGGGTTCAACCCAGCCAATCGTGCCGTCGCCGCGCCGATAGACCATATTGAACGCGCCTGTCCCGCTATTTTTGAACAGCAGGGCATTGGTGTTGCGTAAATCCAGCATCATCACGGCGTCCGAAACCGTTGCATCGGGCACATCGACACGCGTTTCTGCCACGATCAGCGGATGATCGCCGACCTCGATTTCGATATCATCGTTGATCGGCTCGAACACGGTATAGCCCGCCTCGACCGGCTCGATCCCGTTCGGCCCCTTATGATCCTTTAACCGGCGCATGTAGCGGCGCAGCTGGCGCTCGATCTTCTCGGCCGCGCCTTCGAAGGCGGGATGCGCCTCCATCGCGTGGCTCGCTGACTTCAGGATGACGCCCTGCATGACGTGCGCGACGATATCGCACGAAAAGCCATTGTCATGCGGGCCTTTGCCAAACGTGACATGTGCCGAGATGGCGCGTGAAAAATATTTGTCGGCAACGCCCTGAAGCCGGTCGGACACATGGGTTCGTAGCGCATCGCCGGTGGCGACCTGATGTCCCGATACGCGGATGTCCATAAGTCTTCTCCTTGGTTATCGCTCGAGACGATCAGGCATCGGTACGCACAGCCCAATCATCATTCGTTGCCCACAGGGGGTCACTGAGTGTCGCCACAAAATCGCGATGGCGCGCAATTTCGCTTTGTGTTGCCAGATGGGTCCGCGGTTGCCTTGAAGGGTTTGCACGCACGACGTCAAATCCATTTGAAACGGGATCGGCAACCGTGGGTGCCATCATATCAAGCCCGATCTGCCGCCCACCCGTTAGTTCAATATAAACTTGAGTCAGCAACGCCGCATCGAGCAGCGCCCCATGATTGACGCGGTGGCTGCGATCGACGCCATAGCGTGTGCAGAGCGCATCAAGGCTATGCTTTGCGCCCGGATGACGCGCTTTCGACATCGCCAGCGTATCGATCATTCGCGACATCGAAATATGCAGCCGGCCGCAATTGCCGAGTTCTGCATTCAGAAAGCCGAAATCGAACATCGCATTGTGTGCAACCAGTGGACTATCACGAAGGAAATCAAGTAGATCCTCAACCGTGTCCTCAAAATAGGGCTTGTCGGCAAGAAACGCATCACCAAGGCCATGCACCTGTTCAGCAATGCTCGGCATTGCCATGCCGGGATTAAAATAGGCGTGATAGGTGTTGCCGGTCTCGACGCGGTTGACGAGTTCGATGCACCCGATTTCGACAATCCGGTCGCCCTGTTTAGGGTCGAGGCCAGTGGTTTCGGTATCGAAGACGATTTCACGCATTGAGTCGCTACGATGAACCCTTGGTCGCCGTTAGACAAGCGATCACTTCGCGGACCCGTGCCCGCGTTGCGGCAAGCGTCGTGCCGGTGTCGATAACATAATCTGCGAGTGCGCGTTTTTCGGCATCGGGCATTTGCAGAGCGATTATCGTCTCGAACTTTTCAGGCGTCATGCCGGCACGGGCAAGAACGCGGGCGCGTTGGGCATCAGCGGGCGCAGAGACCACGACCACGACATCGACATTTGCCGGTCGTCCCTTTTCGAGGAGCAGCGGGATGTCGAACACGACCATCGGCGCGTCGTTATGTTCGGCGAGGAACGCTTCGCGCGCCTCGGCAACCGCCGGGTGAACAATGGCTTCCAGGCGCTTCAATTGGTCGGGGTCGCCAAAAACTATGGCGCCGAGTCTGACCCGGTCTACACCGTTATCGGTCGTGCTTCCGGGGAACGCCGCTTCAATCGCAATGACCAGAGGTCCACCCTGACCCTGCAACTGGTGCACCACTGCGTCGGCATCGAATACCGGCACCCCCGCATCAGCAAACATAGCTTTAACAACCGACTTGCCCATGCCGATGGAACCCGTAAGTCCAACAACAATCATGACGCCTGCTCCCGAGCCTGATCCGGGGTCAGCAACGTTCGCAATTCAGCGTCATGTTGGCGCGTCGGCGCAGCCCCAAAAAACAGTTCGAACGCCAACGCCGCTTGCCCGATCAGCATCTCAAGCCCGTCTACGGTCGCCAAACCGCGCGCCTGCGCCGCGGCTAGCAATGGCGTAACCAGAGGTGCATAAACGATGTCGTAAACCAAGGCATCATCGGGCA
>JANOZQ010000323.1:0-3816 GCA_031429555.1 Sphingomonas sp.
TGCGACGTGCTGCGCAAGGCCGACGCGATCTATCTCGAGGAAATCCGCAACGCCGGTTTGTATGATGCAATCTGGCAGGCGTTCGCGGTTCTGCTACCCGTGCGCACCGTGGGAGTCATGGGCGATGGGCGGACGTATGAAAATGTCTGTGCTTTGCGTGCAGTGACCAGCACCGACGGCATGACGGCGGACATCTACCCGTTCGACGCTGCGTTTTTGTCGCGTGTGGCGACGCGGATCGTGAACGAAGTGCAGGGGATCAACCGGGTGGTTTACGATTATACATCGAAGCCGCCGGGTACCATCGAGTGGGAGTGACAGCCGACGGCGGCGATTTGTAACCGATCACGCCACGCCACGAATACACCGTTATGAGTCGCTGCGACGCAACGGGGTTTGGATGTTCAGATTTTCATCAGTACGCCGCGGTTCGTTTGCCATTCTTGCGGCGTCAGTTGTCCTTGGGGGCGCTATCGCCGCAAGACCGGTTGCCGAAGTAACCGGGGCACCGCGCTATCTCGAAAACGGGCGTTTGGCTTTTCCTGCCGACTACCGTGAGTGGGTATTTCTGAGTTCGAGCATCGACATGAGCTACAGTGACCGGCCCGTTCACCAGTTCGACAATGTCTTCGCCCCGCGTGCCGCTTACCGATTTTTCCTAAAAACCGGCGTCTGGCCCGACAAGACTGTGTTGATCCTCGAGAACCGCGGCGCGACATCGAAAGGCTCGATCACCAAATCGGGCCAGTTCCAGAATGGCGACGTCATTGGCCTCGAAGCGCATGTGAAGGACGTTGCGCGGTTCAAGGGCGGCTGGGGGTTCTTTGCTTTCGAAGGGGACCGGCCCGGCGAAATACTTCCCTATGATGCGGCCTGTTATGCTTGCCACCAGACGCATGCTGCCGCGGACACGACGTTCGTCCAATTTTATCCCACATTGTTGCCCGTCGCAACGCGGCTCCGGACGCTAAGTCCCGCTTATGTGGCAGCCAACACGAAATAGCAGCCCCCGCTTTCGGTTGCGTTCGAACGCTATGTTGTCGCATAAACAGCGTAGGGGAGAGATCAGATGACGAAACCACCGAAATGGTATTACGCGGTAACGGGCGTTCTTATTCTTTGGGCGCTCATCGGATGCTATACCTATCTGGCTCAGGTGACGATGTCCGCGGCCGACGTTGCCAATTTGCCGCCTGCACAACGCGATATGATGGCAGGGTTCCCGACATGGCTCACCGCTCTGTACGCGATTGCCGTGTGGAGTGCGCTGGCGGGTGCAATCTGCCTTTTGTTACGTCTCAAGTTTGCGCGACCGGCCTATATCGTCTCACTTATAGCGGTCATCGTGCAGTTTGGGTGGATACTGACGGCAACGCCGATTATCCAAACGATGGGATTTGCCGAAGCGGCCGGATTTCCGATCTTCATTGCGGTTGTGGGGGCTGTGTCGGTTTGGTTTTCCGGTAAAGCAATGCGGCACGGCTGGTTGCGATGACGGTTTCCGTCTTCGGGATTCCCAATTGCGATACGGTCAAGAAGGCGCGGGTCTGGCTTGATGCAGCCGGCGTCACTTATGTGTTTCATAATTACAAAAAAACCGGAATTGATTCCGCAACGCTTAATCGCTGGGCGGATGCTGTGGGGTGGGATCGACTGTTGAACCGTGCGGGGACGACGTTCCGCAATTTGAGTGATGCTGACAAAGCAGACATCGACCGAACCAAGGCTGTTGCCCTGATGGTTGCCAACCCGTCGATGATCAAACGGCCGGTGGTCGAAGGGGCGGGGTCATTGTTGATCGGCTTCAAACCGGACGATTGGGCCGCAACCTTCGGTTGACGTTTGCGCCCAAGCGTGGCTTTGGGCACACATGGAAAAGTCAGCCACCGACATCATGCAGGACGCGCTCGTCGCCGCCGTTCTCGACGCCATTGTGGCCTGGAAGGCAGCAGCAGGCGGGCTGACCAATGTGCTCGCGCGCGATCTGGGCGCGGTGCATCCGAACACGACGCTCGCCGATTTACCCAAGGAAGTGCAGGCTGCGCTGAACGCGAGCACGCGCGCGACGTTCAACCGGCTTCTGAAAGAAGGCTATAACGTCGCCAAAGGCGCGCCGCAGCGGCCGCCCTTTAGCAGTCCGCGACCTGATGCACCGCCCCGACCGCGCGGGCCAAGAGGTCCGGGCAAACCGCCGATTGTGGAGACCAAGCGCGGACCCAGAGGTGGATCGGGCGGCGGTGGGGGTCCGGGTGGCGGTAGTCGAGGTGGGCCGCCAAGGGGGCGCTAGAGACATCCCGACTCTGCGTTGAGGAGGGTGGGGAAAACCGACCGGCGCGCCGTGCCGCCTTCGCTCAGCCCAAACTCTTTGACGCCTGCTCGAATACATCTTTCGATAGGCCCGTCGTCCCCGCAATCCGCGCAAGTTGGGTTTGCATCTGGTTTTGCCGCAAGTCGTCAAAGCGTTGCCAGCGACCCAACGGCGGCACCATCTTTGCCGCAGTTTGTGGATTGATCGGATCGAGCGCAATGATCTGGTCGGCAAGGAGGGCATAACCCGTGCCATCGGCACGGTGGAACCAGCGTTGGTTGACCGAGAAGGCCCCGACCAGCGCGCGGAAGCGATTGGGGTTGTTGAGCGTGAAATCAGGGTGTTTGAGCAACGCCATGACGGCTTCGAGTGTATCGGCGCGGGCGGACAACGCCTGCACCGAAAACCATTTATCGAGCACGAGCGCATTGTCGCGATAGCGGTGATAAAAGATGTCGAGCGCGGCCTCGCGCTGGTCGGCATCGCCGTTCGCCAGATTGCCGAGTGCGGCAAGTCGGTCGGTCATGTTGTCTGCGGCATCGAACTGAGCGAAAGCGAGCGCCGGTGCATCGCTGGCTTTGGTTGCGCTAATATAGCCGAGAGACAGGTTGCGGATGCGTCGCGCACCTTTTGCCGAGGGCGAATATTCAAACTTGGCTGCGGCATGTTTTACGTACAGTGCGCGCCATTGATGGTCATGCGCCTTGGCGAGATCAGACCGCAAGGCATCGCGCGCGACGGCAATCGCTTCGGGATCGACGATCAGCATATGGTCGCCGATGAAGGCTTCGCTGGGGAGAAGCACCGCTTCGGCAACAAAAGCAGGATCGAGCGCGGGATCGGCAAGGGTATTGCCGACGGCATCGATGACAGCTTTATTATCCGCGACACCCGATGAAATTGTAGAAACCAGCGTGTCGAGCATCAGCTGCTGCATGGCTTCATAACGCGCGAAGGGATCGTCGTCATGACCCGACAGGAAAGCGAGGTTCGCGGCGCTGCGGTCGGTTTCGACAATGACGGGCGCAGAGAAGTTGCGGTTGATCGACAGGACCGGCGGCGTTGCGAAGCCTTCGAAGCGGATTTCCGTGGCCGCGTCTTCGAATACAACCAATTGTTCGGTGCGCTTCTCGCCCGATGTCTCGTCGAACAATGCGACTGCGAGCGGCAATGGCATTGGCGATTTGTCGGGCTGACCGGGCGTTACAGGGACGGTTTGCGACAACGAGAGGATCGCTGCATCGCCGTCATGGCGCAGTTCGGCTTTGACCTTTGGCGTGCCTGCCTGTGAATACCACAGGCGGAACCGCGCCAGGTCGTGGCCACTGGCGTCTTCCATTGCCTTGACGAAATCCTCGCAGGTCACCGCTTGCCCGTCATGGCGATCAAAATAGAGATCGGTGCCTGCGCGGAATTTCGCTGCGCCCATCATGCTGTGCATCATGCGGATGATTTCGGCGCCTTTGTTATAGATGGTCGCAGTGTAGAAATTGCCGATTTCCATATAG
>JANOZQ010000324.1:0-10802 GCA_031429555.1 Sphingomonas sp.
GCGATCGGCATCGCGCCGTTCAAGATGTGGCTGCGGATGAAGGAGCGACAGATGGCGTCGCAAACCAATCTCACCGCCGAGAAGAGCGCCCAATATGCCGCACATACCGAACGGCTCGAAGCGCGGGTCCGCGTGCTCGAACGGATTGCGACCGACAAGGGCGTCGATCTGTCCGACGAAATCGAACGGCTTCGCGGCACGCCACTCAATTAAGGGGAGTATGATCAATGCAAAGTTCGCATGTCATGGTAATTGCAATCGTCACAATCGTGATGATCGCCAGCATTATCAAAGCCCGCTACAAAGCCATGCACGGCATCGTCTCGGACGAGGATGGCAATGAGCGCTTGGCCGCTGATCCCGACGCCGCCCGCCTTCGCGACGAAGTCAAAGGCCTCAAAGAACGTATCGCCGTCCTCGAACGCCTCGCCACCGACGAGCACGGCCCGCGCCAGCTCGACCGTGAAATCGAAAAACTCCGTTAGGATTGGAGACGAACGATGGAAACCCTACCGCTTTACCTCGCCCTTTCACTGACAACTGTGACCGGACTCACGATACTGGCGCTTGTCAGCCTCAAAGCCTTCCGCGCCTGGATTGACCTGAAACAGCTTGAACTGAACCAGCGCATGCCGTCGGCGCCATCAACTTCGCAGCGGATCGATGTGGCCGACCTGAAAGAACGCATCCGCAAACTCGAAGCCATAGCCTCGGGCGTGGATATTTAACCCTGCCGTCACCCTGAACTTGTTTAAGGGTCCATGATTCAACACCGCCGAAGGATGCGCTTCGTGATGGATGCTGAAACTAGTTCAGCATGACGGATTGGTTTGCTAGGGGCACCTATGCCATCCCTCCCCGACATTCTTGCCGACTATGAAATCCTCGATCCCGATGACCGGTATCGCCTTCTGATCGATCTTGGTCGCGATCTTGAGCCGATGCCGGAGCCGCTCAAGACCGATGCCACTTTAGTCCGCGGCTGTTCCGCCAGTGTCTGGGTCTATCCGACACGAACCGATGACAACCGCCTGCATTTCCTTGCTGATTCAAATGCCGCGATTACCAAAGGGATTATCGCACTCGTTCTCGCCACGGTGCAGGACCGCACCGCAAACGATATCATCGGCACAGACATCGATGCGGAACTCGCGCCCTTTGCATTGAAAACTCAACTCAGCTCGAACCGGACACAAGGCATCCCCAACATGATCGCGCTGATCCGGTCGACGGCGGAACGAATGCTGGTATAACTGTCCCATGTGGCGCGCCCTGTTCCCGCTCATGCTTATCGCCGCCGCCCCTGCGGACACGCTGACCATCGGCGGTGTTGCCTTTCCGCAAAGCGATTTCCTCGATGCCCGTGCCATTTACGACGAAACCGGCATGCCGGTGATCTATGTTACGCTTTCCCCGGCAGGTGGCACAAAGCTCGCCAAAGTAACGCAGGCGAATGTCGGTAAGGCGCTACCAATGCTGATCGGCAACCGCGTCCTGACAAAGCCGGTTGTCACCGAACCGATCGTGGGCGGCACGCTACAAATTTCGGGAGTTGGGAGCATCGTAGAAGCCCAGAAGCTCGCCAAAGCTATGTCGGGCAAAGACCCCCTGCCCGATAGCCTCGACGAATAATCAGTCGCCCAGCGCGTTTACAACATGTGCGACCGGCGTTCCGGCGGGTACAATCATCCATTCGCGCGGTTTCCGGGAGTCGATCATTGTCACCGCATTCTTTGGGCAGACGCCCAGACATTTGACCGGGAGCACACCCACCGGCGCTTTCCGCCCCTTGCCCAGCACCGCGCGCAAGGCTTTCAACAGCGGCGTCTTCCCCTTCGGTCCATAACCGCCACCGATTTTTTTCGAGCATTTGGCGCAGACCAGCAACGTCTGGTCCCAGTTCGACTTGGCGGTCTTGAACATCAGGTCGCCGTGCGCCGTTCCTCGGCCGTGCGCAGCACTTCCCACGCGGCCTGAATCGCGCGGAAATGTTCGGCGGCTTTGGCGTCATCGGGCTTGATGTCGGGATGGTTCGCCTTAGCCAGCCGCCGCCAAGCGCCGCGCGCATCCTCGAACGTCGCATAGGATTCAAGCTCGAGCACCGCCAACGCACGCATCTCATCGCGCGACCGTGTGCCATCGCCCGCTGCGCCCCATCCATAGTGCGATGCGGCGGTATAGGCAGACGCTGTCCGTCCCATCTCGGCCTCGCGCTGTGCCGTTTCTTCGGCGTCTAGGCCCTCAAAATAATTATACCCGCGATTGTATTCACCCGCATGCTTTTCGCAAAAATACCAGCGATCGGGCGAGTTGGGCGACTTCGGGGCCGGTCGGTCACCGACTTCTTCACAATTGTGACGATCGCAGGTCCGCACCGTCGTTGCCGCATTGTCGCTGCCATAGCCCCGCCAGCGCGGAAAGCCCCAGTCGAGCGAACGGGATGAAGGTCGTGCCATCCCCCGCATCTAGGGAAAGGAGGCTGAAAGCGCCAGAGGGTCTATAAGCCGGGTTCTGTCCTCGTGCCGAAACGCGATGTGCGACCATTCCTCTACGAACGCCGTTGCCGACGTTCTCCAGCAACCAACCCGGACGACGGACGCGAGTAGCGCCATTTGCCGTCCCTATTCGGTCTTGCTCCCGGTGGGGTTTGCCCTGCCGGCTCTGTTACCAGAACCGCGGTGCGCTTTTACCGCACCGTTTCGCCCTTACCGCGCCGGAGTGCGGCGGTTTGTTTTCTGTGGCACTTTCCCTCAGCTCGCGCTGGCCGGATGTTATCCGGCACCGTCACTCTATGGAGCCCGGACTTTCCTCCCCGCATGAATGCGCGGCGGTCGCCCGACCCTCTGGCATTGCTGCCCTAGTCGTCGCCGGTCGGTTTGGGAAGCAGTAACGCGAGCAGGATTGCGCGGCACTCGCCGTCGATGGTCCCGTCCAGCAATTCGGGGCGAAAGCGACGCTGGAATGCGACGACCGCTGCAAGCGTATCCGTCACATCATAACCAAACCGTTCGAGCGCCAGCAAAAACCCGGCATCGCTCCAATTCGGGTCCATCAGGTTTTTGGTCGGGCGTGGCAAAGCAAGGCGTAACTTGGCGAGACGATACCAGGGAAACAGCTCGCCCGGATCCTGTCGGCGCGCCGGAGCGATGTCGGAATGACCGACCACGTTGCCGCGCGTAATGCCGTGGCGCTTCACAATATCGCTGACCAATGGGATGACGGCATCGATCTGCGCTTCGGGAAACGGGCGATAGCCGTGCTCGTGCCCCGGATTGACGATCTCAATTCCGATGCTTGCTGAATTTAGATTGTCGATCCCGCGCCAGTGCGATTTTCCGGCGTGCCACGCGCGTTTGTCTTCGGCGACGAGGCGAAGAACTTGCCCGTCTTCGGCAACAATATAATGCGCGGATACCTTTGCTTGGGGATCGGTCAATCGCGCAATCGCACCCGCTGCGTCGGGCATGCCGGTGTAATGCAGCACAAGAATCGACACCGGCATCGTTCGTTCGTCGAAATTAGGCGATGGCGTTTCGATCATCGGCGCGATCATAACGGAGGCGTGCCGCATGGCAATCCGGTGCTAGGCGACTTTCCGTTCGACGCGCGGCACTTCGGACGGTGCGCGATAAAGCCCACGCAAGTCAGGGTCCGCCGCAAAGCGTGTCGTCTGCCCGATGACTGTTTCGCCAGCGCCAAGCATCAGCACACCATCGGGGGCGAGCGCTTCGTGCAATCGCTCGAACACGGCGCGACGCACGGGCGGTGCAAAATACATCAGGACATTGCGGCACAGGATCACGTCATATTGCCCCGGCGGCGGGGTGGTCAGGCTGTGCGTTGCAAAGCGGATCATCCGCCGCAGCCTGTTATCGACGACCCAGTCCTCACCCTGCTGCTCGAACCAGCGCAGCATCGTGCGCACCGGGAGCCCCCGCTGGATTTCAAATTGCGAGTAACGCCCGCGTCGCGCCCGCGCGACTGCGGTTTCGCTGACATCGGTTGCCGACAGGTCAAGCGACCACCCTGCCCAGCGCGCTTCGGATTCGCAGAGCAGCATTGCCAGCGAATACGCTTCCTGCCCCGTCGAACAGCCTGCCGACCATATCCGCAGCCTTTTTATATTACGCCGTGCTGTGCGCAGACGGTCAAAAGCGGTGCTGTTCAAAAGATCAAAGACGCCGGGGTCGCGAAAGAATGACGTCTCGTTGTTGAGCAAGGCCTCGACCACTTGCTTTGCCAGCGCAACCTCCTTGCCTTTCAGCAATTTTTCCACCAACGCATCGACGCCATCAAGCCCTAGCTCGCGGGCCACCGGTTTCAACGCTGTCTCGATCCGCCACTGCCGCCCGGCAATCAACTGCTGACCGGTTCTTGCTTCAAGCAAACCGCCGAGGACGCGGAGCGCGGCACTTGGCTGGACCGTCATCGCGCGACACCGCGTTGTGCAACATATGTGGCAAGTGCAGCCGGCTTGGCAATCAAACTGGCCAGTCCCGCGCGAGCGACAGTGCCGGGCATGCCCCAGACTGCCGATGATATAGCATCCTGCACAATGATCGTCCCGCCCGCAGCGGCTATTGCCCCTGCGCCGATTTCGCCGTCCCGTCCCATGCCGGTCAGAACGACGGCCATTGCACTTCCGCCGTACACATCCGCTACGCCCGAGAACATTGGATCAACCGACGGACAGCATCGCGATACAGCTGCATGATCGAGCAATGCAACACAGGCTTTGCGACCACGCCGCGTCACGCTCAGATGTCTGTCGCCGGGTGCAACCAATATATCACCGCGCTTTACCGTTTCGCCGTCCTGTGCAATCCTCGCCGACCGACCTGACAGAGCGCTCAGCTGTTCAGCAAAAAAAGACATGAATACCGGTGGCAAATGCTGCGTCACAAGGATCGGCGCATCAAACATAGGCGGCAATGCCGCAAAGAATGCTGCAAGGGCATGGAGGCCGCCGGTCGATGCGCCGATCGCCAAACAACCCACCCGCGTTTCAGCGACAATGCGCAACAATTGCGGCTCACGCGATTCAGAAATTGCTGCGGGCCGTGCCTTGCCCAAGCGCAGCATTTTGTCGATTAGCACGTCACCGAATTGTCGCCCCAGCGCGCCAATGTCAGGCTTTGCAAGCGTATCCGCTGCGCCCAAAGCAAGCGCCTGAATTGTCGCCCGCGCGCCGTCCCCCGCCATTGTTGAAACGACAAGAATACGCGCGCCCCCACTCGCTTCGACAAGTTCGGGTAAAGCCTCAAGACCGTCCAGACCTGGCATCTGGATATCAAGCAAAACAATGTCGACACTGTTTCCTACGAGCCAGTCAATTGCCCGCCGCGCGCCATCCAGTGCGGCAACAATCTCAAACTCTGGCGCATCGCAAACCACGCGCGACAAGGCCGCCCGCGCGACTGCTGAATCGTCCACAATCAAGACCCGGATGGGCACAGCCGTTTTCGATGCCCGTAACAAAGATGATGTTTGTACCATGTCCCGCGCGCCTTAGGCGACGCCGACAATCTGAAGCTTGCTGGCGAGCGTCTCGCGGTCAAACGGCTTCATAATATATTCGTCCGCTCCGGCGTCGAGGGCGGCACGGATATGCGCCGCGCCATTCTCGGTCGTGCAAAAAACGATCTTGGGCTTCACGCCACCGCGGTCACCCAGCGCACGCAGGAATTCCATCCCGCTCATCACCGGCATATTCCAGTCGAGCAGCACGACGTCGGGCAACGAAACCGCGCACGCATCAAGCGCAACCTTGCCGTCCTCGGATTCTGAAACCTCGAAATCGAGCGCTTCCAATATGTGCCGGGCGACTTTGCGGATGACTTTGGAATCATCCACGATCAGGCAGGTTCTTGACATGGTACGCGACACCTTCTGGCCAGTTTGCCTTCATTGAATTGAGTAGAACGAATTTATGTGTGCCGGGTTAACGCCTCATGCGGCTTCGGCGAGTGGCCCCGCGATCAGCCGCGCGGGATCGATCAACACAGCAAAACCATGCGGCGTATCGATGGCGCCGACAGCAACGCCCGCCCAATTGTGCCCCATGCACGCCTCGAACGGCATAACGGGCCCGGTTGGCGCCACGACTTCGGCAATCATATCAACGCGCAATGCATATTGATGCCCGCCCGCTTCGATGATGATTGCGCGGTTGCCGGTTGCCTTGGCGCGGAGACCAACAGCAGCGGCAGCATCGATGACCGTCAGAACACGGCTGCGCACCGCAGCAATCCCGATGACATGCTCGGCAGCCAGCGGCACCGGGACGACCTGCCACAGATCGACAACAGATTCGATCATTGCGGCATCAATTGCCACCCGTTCGCCGCCGATGGTTGCTATCAGAACGAGCGACGTCATCCGATTTGCCTCCGCTTCACGGCTTTGGTTTGCCTGCGCGGCCACGCCAACAACGGCACAGGCTTTGCGTCGATCAGCACGAAACCTTCGACGATGCCATCGTCCACCGGGGCCATCGCAGGAACCGGTGCAAGATCAAGAACGGCCAAAACTGCATAGCCGACAGCACTGCCGTCTTCCGCCAGGCGCAACATGGCGACCCGACCGCACTCGGGGAGCACGCCATCGACAATAACCGGCATCAGCACACCAGCGATAGTCGCGTAACTATGACCGCCATGCGTTACAAAATCTGAAGCATCGACATCATCGATATGGTCGACATGCGCCGTTCGTATTGCCCGGCGTTGTCCGTCGAGTCCGTCGAACAGCAGAAGCGATCCCTGCCCCGTATCAGCGACAGCGACTTCGGCAGTTGCCACATGACGCCGTTCGGCATCGATGCCGGCGCGCGCCGCGATCCCCGCCGGGTCGATCACGAGAATTGGTATGCCGTTGTCGGGCAAGGTCTGGCCCGCATAAGTTCCCAGCGCAGCGACATGCGGTGCTGTTGGCCGCACCACCAGTTCTTCATGATCGCGGACGCGCGCTACGCCAAGGGCAAAACGGTTGCCGCCCGGTGGATCGATGACCACCAGATGTGACAGCGGTTCATCGCGGATACCCAGCATCATGGCGAGCGAGACGACCGAAAGCATCCGCCCGCGCACGACGGCAACATGGCCGCCACCCACAGCCTCGACGCGAACCGATGATGATTTTACCGAAACAATCTCGTCGATCGCCGCACGCGGAACGGCAAAAACCTGCCCGCCGGATTCGACCAGCAACGCATTCATGATGCTGAGCGTCAGCGGCGCGCGCAGGGTGATCGCTAGTCCCCGTCCGGGTCGGTTATCAAGCGTAATTGCCCCGCCCAGCCGCTCGACATTGGCTCGCACGACATCCATGCCGACACCGCGCCCCGATATATCGGTCACTGTGTCCGCAGTCGACAAACCGGCGGCGAAAATCAGGTTGACCGCTGCTTCGGGCGACAACGCCGACGCTTTCGATGCTGATAAGATCCCGGCGGTAACGGCTTTTTGAACCAGCCGCGTAATATCGATCCCGCGCCCGTCATCGGCGACGGTAATCGACACCTGATTGCCCGATTGCCGCGCGGTCACGGTCAATGTTCCGCCCGCTGGCTTGCCTACAGCTTCGCGGTCCGCTGTCGCTTCGATTCCGTGATCAATGGCATTGCGGACAATATGCATCAACGGATCACGGATCGCCTCGACCATTTCGCGGTCGATCTCGACATCGCTGCCCTCGATGCGCAGCTGAACCGTCTTGCCAACCGCACCCGCCGTATCGCGCACAAGCCGCGGTAACAGCGCAAACAGCCGCTCAATCGGCTGCATCCGCGTCCGCGCAATCGTTTCGCGAACATCGGCAATGGCGGACGAGACGCGCTCGAACGCCGCCGTCAAACCGACATCGGTTTCGCGCTCGCGGAGTCGCCGCGCCAGTTCGTTGCGCGCCAACACAAGATCGGAAACTTGCATCATCGCGGTTTCGAGAACTTCGACCGCGATGCGGACATTGCGGACCGGCTGCGCCGCCGTCGCCACGACTTGGGCGACCACTGCCGTCGGTGCATCAATGCAGGCAATCAATGCCGCGTCGCTCGCCGGATCGGGAACCTCGGCCTTCGTTTCGATTGCTTCGCTTAGCAAAGCAATACGGTCAATAATCGCGAGCATCGCGCCAACCAGATGCGCATTGATCGTCCGCGTGTCCGCGCGCACTTCACCTAGCGCGGTCTCAGCGGCATGCGCCAGCACACCGATACGTGGCAGATCAAGAAAGCCGCAGCTTCCCTTCACGGTGTGGACAAAACGGAAAATCTCGTCGAGCCGTGCGGCATCATCAGGATGGTTTTCCCACCCGACCAACGCCTCGCCGATATGCGCCAGCGTCTCGCGCGTCTCCGCCACAAACTCGCCGGTCAGTTCGTCCACTTGGCATTCCTCGGGTTCCATGCGGTCCATGGCGCATCAATGGTTAAGAGGGCGTTAGATTGATGATCCTGCCCGGCATTCGAACGTCAAATCTAAACGATTCGTTTATGGTGCACCGTCCTGCGACTCGCTAACCAAACGGTTAAAGGAGTCCGCAATGACCGTGTCGGTAGCCAGTAGCTTGCAATCATCATCGCCCAGCGCTTCCTTGCGCAGCGCACAAACAAACACGGCTTCGTTTGGCCCCAACCACTCTGGCGCTTCGCACACGCACCACGCAACTGGGCTTGACCGTTATCGTGTATTATCCGAGCCGACACAGCGCGGTCTGACACCGGTCCAGCTAGGCGAAGCCGCCCGCACTGCTGATGCAAGCGCCACGATGGCCAAAGCCGCGGGCGCGGCAGCGGGTGCTGCGGCCAAACCTGAGGCTCCGCAACCGATCCGTGTCGGGTCGACCGTCGTCACCCGCGCTGACGGCGTGCGCGTGACAACTGTCTATCTTGATGTGAAGGCAAATTTCCGTGTCGATGGCGGCACATTGCCGACGGGACAGACGGCTGCGACGCAGGCAAAGGCGGTCGAACGGGCGATCGAGCGCGATTTTACCAAGAGCTATAATAACTCGGACGGCAGCATCACACGCTATATTACCAATGTGAATATGACAGTTGGCAAGACCGACAGCGCCGAGCGTACGCAGCTGGTTTATGTGGCGCAGGGCGATGCGCGGATTGGCGATGCGCTTGGCATTGCCCCCGGATTTGAAAAGGGAAACACGGCCTTCATCGGTGATCATGCCGGCGCGCGCACCGCACCCCATGAATTCGGGCATCTTCTGGGCCTTCGCCACACCGCTCAAGTCAGCCTGGGGTGCAAAACCGCCCCCGGTATCAAAGTCGATAACCTGATGAGCCAGACGGGCTGCTCGGCAACGTCCCAACAAATCGAACGGTCGCAATTGCAACAGATATTCAAGACACCCGACTTCCGGTAACGTCATATAATGTTTGTTCGACTCATTGCGCAGTTCACGCTGATGCTAACCGTATCATGCGCCGCTGCTGCGCCACCGAAGGACGTAAAGCGGATGCAAATCCAGTTCGCTTTCTTTCATTTCAAAAATGATCAGGTTCGCGTCACCGTGAATGGCAAAACGGCGTTTAACCGTGCCGTGACCGTTGCGCCCGATAATGCGCGATACGGTCTTGCAGCGGTCGCACAGATCAGCTTTCCCGATTGCGGCGACATCGTGGTCACAACGAAAGATCAACGGGTCGCAAAGCGCCTGTGCCTTACCGCAGCGACCAAAAGCATTGTCATCGACGGCGGCCCGCCTTTGACCATCGTTGCGAAGGACCAATATCAGGGAGACGATTGAGCCGAATTATATGGCTCTATGCCCGCTTCAGCGTCGCTCCGAAAAGCAACACGGTCGGGTCGGGCGCCAGCACTTGCGAATGTCCGCCCGTCTCTACCGCGAGAAGGTGGACCAGCCACGCCGCCGCGGCTCGCGGGGTCAGGCTGTCTTCCGACGCCTCGCCATTCAATGCCGTGCGCAGTTCGGCGTCGAGCACAAGACGTTGCCCTTCGGCACGCACGACAATCTCGGTCGTCCCGTCCTTGATTTCGGCCCCGACATCGAGCCGCCCGCCGCGCACCAGTGAATCACCTGCCATCAGCACAAGATTCAGCAAAACCTTGATGGCGGTTTTCGACAATGTGGGTTCTTCGACCAGCCAGCCGATTTCGATCCGCGCATTCTCGCCCAGCAACCCTTCGATGGCGGCCTTGGCCTCGCGCGAGTCCACGACATCGCCGAATCCGCCCGCCGCCCCAAACGCCAGCCGGAAAAATTTCAACTTGTTCGCCGACGCCCGGGCACTTTCGCTCAACAGCTCGAGACAGCGGACACGCATTTCGGGGTCGGTCTCGTCGGCTAGCAGTTCGAGACCGTTGTTCATTGCGCCGACGGGACTCAACAAATCATGGCATAGCCGTGAACACAGCAGGCTGGCAAAGTCGACCGCGTTGACTGTCATGGTAAATCCCCGTGAAACCGCCCTTTGCCCAATGGCACCCATAGGGTCAATATTATGTCCTGTATGCATCGAGCTTCGATCATGAAAATAGTTATTGCGAATGCTTCTCATTAGTGTTTTAACAAGGTTATGGAGAATGACATGACCACATCTGCCAAACTGGAAACCCTGATCCCGCACAGCGCCCCGACAGAAAAGGTCGCACGAACGTTGCTCGTTGCCATCCGCCGCCTTGCCGCAGGTGGTTTGAACGATGCCCACGCGACCAACATCCTGATCGGTGATTTCGGCATGGCTTACCGCCGCCCCCTCATGTTCCTCCGCGTCCTAATGGGTGAAGTCTCGCGCATCGCCGAGCGCCAGATCCCCATTGCAC
>JANOZQ010000325.1:0-1502 GCA_031429555.1 Sphingomonas sp.
CGCGCCGATGCCTTTGAGCAGCGCGACTTGCGCGTCGCTGCGGACAATATTGACGAGCGGGATATTGTCCTTGGCACAAATCTTGACGAGCATCTGGCCGAGGTTGGACGCGGCTGCCGTGTGGACGATGGCGCTGTGCCCTTCGTTCTTCATGACTTCGGTAAACGCCAGCGAAGTCAGCGGATTGACGAAGCAGGACGCGCCATCCTTTGCGTCGGTTCCTTCAGGCAGGACCATGCACATGCCCGCCGCTAGACAACGATATTCGGCATAGATCTCGCCACCGATCAGCGCGACGGTCTTGCCGATCAATGCCTGAGCCTCGGGCGACGCCCCCGCCTGAACGACAATACCGCAGCCTTCGTTGCCGAGCTGCAGGGCTTCACCGACACGGCCCGCCATCGCGCGCATTCCCGCTGGCGGCACGTTGGCCGTAACAACCGGAAGACCATCACGTTCGGATGCGCGCGCCGTGCTCATGTCCGCCCCGCCGACGAGAAGGCCCAAATCCGACGGATTGATCGGGGTCGCAAGAATTTTCACCAGCACTTCATGATCGCGCGGCGCAGGTATTGGTTTGCGGACAAGCGAGATTTCGAGCTCGCCACTTTCCTTCACCAGCGTCAGCATTGTCAGATTGGTCGCGGGAATATCGGTCATTGGGGGCTCTCAGGTTGCAGGGATCGTTTCCCTTTGAAACTGGCCTAGCCGAAGGCACCCGATGCGCGCAACGCTGCAATCCGCGCTTTGTCATATCCGAGTCCGGCAAGGACCGCATCGCTGTCACTGCCTGCTGCGGGAGCCGCAACTGGTGGGCCTGCCACTGTCGCCGAATAACGTGGTGCAGGGGCTGGCTGGATTGCTCCGCCGACCTCGACAAATGTTCCCCGCGCGACGTTATGCGGATGCTGCGTCGCCTCGGTCATCGACAAGACCGGCGCGAAGCAGACGTCTGTCGTTGCCATCACTGCGTCCCATTCATCGCGCGTCTTCGTCCTGAAAATCGCCGTCAGCTTGGATTTGAGTGGTTCCCAGCCCGCGCGGTCATGCTGTGCATCGAACGCCGGATCATCCGCCACACCCGCATGGTGGCGCAACAGTGCATAAAATTGTGGTTCGATCGATCCGATTGAGATCCATTTGCCGTCGGCGCATTCATAGGTGTCATAGAAATGCGCGCCGCCATCGAGCATGTTGACGCCTGCGCTATCCTCGTTGATCCCGGCGGCGAGCATATGCCAGCTCATCCCCGCCAGCAGCGCGGAGCCATCCGTGATGGCGCAGTCGATGACTTGCCCTGCCCCACCCATTTTCACGGCAAGCAGGGCACTGACCATGCCGAATGCGAGCATCATCCCGCCCCCACCGAAATCGCCGATGTAGTTGACCGGCGGCACTGGCCGCTCCCCTGCCCGCCCGATGCTGTGAAGCACGCCCGAGAGCGCTATATAATTGATGTCATGCCCCGCTGCATGCGCATAGGGACCGTACTGCCCCCAGCC
>JANOZQ010000326.1:0-5395 GCA_031429555.1 Sphingomonas sp.
GGTTTGCCGGCAAGGTCGGCTTCGACGCGGGCGCGCAACAGGGGCAGGGCGCGGCCGAAATCGGCGCAGCGGTCATATTTCGCGGCGTCCTGTTTCGACCGGAAATCGGGATGATAGCGGTATTGCCGCCGGCCGCGTGCATCATGGCCGATGGCCTGGATATGGCCCTGCGGGCTGGGGCAATACCATGTGTCGACATAGGCCGGGGGCAGGGCGATGCGGTTAAGACGATCAATTTCGGCGCGGTCGGTTATGCGCGCGCCCTTGGCATCGCGATACGCCCAACCCGCGCCAGCCTTGTGACGCGTGATGCCGGGCATTTCAGGATCGACATAGGCAAGTTGCATTGCCGTCAAACAGCGATGGCAGCCGATCTGTTCCCGGCGAAGGGGTGCCGGTCGGCCTCGCGGGCTTTGCGGCTGGCATAGGTGTCGAGGCCGATTTGCAGGCCGACGAGCATGTAAACAAACGGCTGGAACGCGATGCCGACGAAGAGCGAGCCGATCAGATAGATCAAATGCCCCTGTTGCAGCGCGTTGGCCAGATGGCTGATCCATTCGCTGCCCTCGCGCTTTTTGTAACGCGACCGGAGGATTTCCATGCGGATCAGGCCGCCACCGTGGATGAGCAGCCAGAGGATCAGTCCGGGCCAGCCCTGTTCGCCGAGCATTTCGAAATAGGCACTGTGATAGGCGCGGGCTTGGTCATATTCGACCGATGTGGAAACATCGGCCTGCGCGCCGCCGCCTTCGGTCGTTTCGGTGACAACGCGGATTTTGTTGCCACGATAAGCATCGAAGCCGCCGCCGAACGGGTGATCCTCGACATACTCCAGCGTCCAGCCCCAGACGGCGAGACGCGTGCCCGCCGAGGTGTCCGCCTTATAACCTTTGATCGTGTCCATGCGTTGCGTGAAGCTGGACGGTAGCAGGGGGATGGCGATCAGCGCGGCCGTTGTGACGAGCGTGACATAGAGCAGGCGGCGCTTGGTCGAGCGCAAGGTGAGGATTCCAAGAACCGCGATGCAGACAAGGCCTGTGCGTGCTTGCGTCCCCACCGGTATCAGCAGGCAGGCGAAGATGAGCGCATAGGCGAATGCTTTGACGCGCCAGTCGACGGGGTAAATCGAGCCGTATTTGACCAGCCAAAGGATCAGTGGGATGATCGCGACCGCGACGCAACTGATGATGCTGCCTTCGTAAAGGCCGCTGTTGTTCGAGACCATCAAGTTGAGCGCGCCGTAGCCGCCACCTGACACCAGCGTCTTGATGCCACCGACGATGATGATCGATGCTGCGGACAGGACCATGAACAGCGCCAGTGCTTCGATGCGCAACCGCGTGCGTAGTGTCAGCGGCAGGAAAATGCCGAAGGCCAAAGCTTTCCAGACCCAATCCCATTTGCGCAGCGCATCGATGGGGAAGTCGGCCTGTGTCGTCGTGATCCCGCAATAGATGAGCAGCAAGAGCATCAGGAACTGGCGCGGGGCGACGCGGGTATCCTTTTTATCATCGAACAAGGCCCACCCCATCACGGCGAAGACAACCATGATCAGCGAAATCGGGATTGTGTTGAGCAGCAGATAGGTCAGCCGCTGCGGCGAGACGATGTCGACATAGACATAGCCGAGCACGAGCAGGAACGGGCGGCGAAAGCCCATACCGACAAGTGCAGCCAGAAACGCAACGAAAGCGAGATCGCGCATTTACTTTGCGCCCCAGCCCGATTTTGTCTCGTCATCCTCGCTGTCCAGATCGGGCCGCGACAACATTTTCCACGCCGCATACAACAGCAGAAAATGCGTAAGGCCAAGCGAGAAATTGTCGATCATGTTGCCCGCATTAGAATAATCCGGTTGACGTCGCCTTAAGTTTGTATGTGGCACAGGGTCATCATGCGTATTCTCCACGTCCTCGATCATAGCTTGCCGCTGCACAGTGGCTACACGTTCCGCACGCGGGCGATCATGCGCGCGCAGGTGGCAATGGGGTGGATCGTTGCGGGGGTTACGGGCGTTCGGCAGCTTGGTGCGACAGGCGAGGCAGTGGAAACGGTTGATGAGCTGACATTTTATCGGACGCCGCCGCTCGCTGGTTCTATGCCGGTATTGTCGGAGATCAACGAGGTTAGCGCTTTGACCCGCGCGCTCGATTCGGTGGTTGAAACCTTTCGACCCGATGTTCTGCATGCCCATTCCCCGGTGCTGGGCGCGCTCGCGGCGTTGCGGGTGGGGCGGCGGTACAATCTGCCGGTGATATACGAGATCAGGGCGTTCTGGGAGGATGCTGCCGTCGGCAACGGCACGGGGACCGCGGGATCGATGAAATTCCGTGCGACAAAAGCAATCGAGACCTGGGCTGTGCGCCGCGCCGACGCGGTCGCTGTGATCTGTGAAGGGTTGCGCTGCGATCTGGTGTCGCGCGGGATCGATGCGGGCAAAATCTTGGTGTCACCCAATGGCGTCGATATGAATATGTTCGGCGATCCGTTGCCGTGTGATACGGCACTGGCGGCGCAGATCGGGCTGAATGGCGGCGATGTCATTGGCTATGTCGGCAGCTTTTATGACTATGAAGGAATCGACGATCTGATCGCGGCGATGCCTGCGCTGGTTGCTGTGCGGCCCGATGCTCATCTGCTGCTGGTCGGGGGCGGGCCAATGGAAGCGGCGCTGAGGGCTCAGGCGGTCGCGTCACCGGCGGCAGCGCGCATCCATTTTGTCGGACGCGTGGCCCACAACGAGGTTGAACGCTACTACAGCCTGATCGACGTCCTCTGCTATCCCCGTAAGAAGATGCGGCTTACCGATCTTGTCACGCCGCTGAAACCGCTTGAGGCCATGGCGCAAGGCAAGCTGGTGGCCGCGTCGGACGTTGGCGGGCACCGCGAGCTGATCGAGGATGGGGTGACGGGGACATTGTTTGCAGCCGACGACCCCGCCGCAATTGCGGCTGCGCTGTCCGGGTTGCTGGCGGATCGCGCGAGCTGGGACCACCGCCGTGCTGTGGCACGCGAATATGTCGAGCGGGATCGTAACTGGTCGTCAAACATTTCACGTTACGAACCTGTTTACCGTAAGCTGGTTGCCACGCGTTCCGGCAGCCAGCGGTGAAGGAATAGAGTTTATGGTTACATTGGCCCGCCGCGCACAACGCATCCCCTTCGCGCCGGTTGTTGCTGTGCTGTTCGGAACTGTTGCTGCAATATTGGTTGCTGCACTGCCGCAGTGGATGTTTGAATCAGCAGTTGTGGCGAGTGGACTGCCGACGGTGCTGGCCGCTGCCGCGCCACCATTGGGACTGGTTGCACGGTTACTGGCGATTGCACTGGCGTTTGGTGGCGTTTCGTTTCTTGTGTGGGCTCTGCTCGCACCGCTGACGAAGTTTTTCGAAGCCAAGGCGCGGGCGCGGACGCCGTGGCGCGATGCCGGTTATGACGCTGATTCGATCATGATGCGCGACAATCCGTTGCCGCCGCGTCGTCCGATTT
Source organism: Sphingomonas sp. (assembly GCA_031429555.1). Classification (GTDB taxonomy): domain Bacteria; phylum Pseudomonadota; class Alphaproteobacteria; order Sphingomonadales; family Sphingomonadaceae; genus Sphingomonas_O. The sequence continues at coordinate 3,490 of JANOZQ010000326.1, forward strand.
TTGCTCCCGATGAACTTGGCGCGCCGCTGATGTCGGACGAAGCGATTGCGCCGGTGGTCCCTTTTTTGGGCTCCGATCCCGATCTGGCGGTGCCGGTCGGGTTTGAGGAGCTTCAACCGATGATGGCCGCGCCGGTCCAGACGGATAATTCAATTGCCGCATTGATCCGCCGCCTTGAAGAAGGTCTGGCGCGGCGGGCCTCGAATGACACCGATCCCGATGGTTCCGGCGCCGCTGCGATGCCGTTGTCGCGCAGCTGGATCGTGCCCGAAAACGTCGAAACCTCGCCAGTGGCGGACAGCAGCGACGGCAGTGTGCAACGGATGGCACACGGCTAAATCTCCGTCAGGTAGTTTTGCATTGCGGTTATCGCCTCGGCGGTCAGCCGGACATGCGTTGAACGCGCGTCACGGGGATGATTGAGTCTTTCGACCAAGCCCTGTTCGTGAAGCCAGCGGAGATGGCGCATGGCCGTCGTTGTCGGGACGTTGGCCCCGATACAAACGCTTTTGACCGTGACGCGCCGGCGCTCGCAATCGGCAATGAAGAGATCAAGCAGCATGTCCCACATCGGTTCGGCAAAAAGGCTGCCCGCGAAATGACGCGCGCGCAGCCTTCGTTCGCGATACAGTGCGCGGGCGGTTTCAAGCAGAAGGTCGTCTGGATCTGTGCGCCCGCCCACTGGCTCCGTCAGCCGTTGGCCACCCGGCGTGGCAGACTTTCGCCCCGTGTGCCCCGGCTCGCGGAGCGATCAAGCGGCCCCGGCACGTCCCATGCGCCTTCGGGGCGGATCATCTCCAAGGGTGGACGGCCAATCTGGATGACATCATTGGCGGGGGCGATGTCGGCTTCGATTTCAACATAGGTAACATCCGAAAACTCGAACGTCGGCCGCCCGTCGATGGGGTGAAAACCGAATCGCGACCAAAAACGGACAAGGTCGTGCCGCGAATGACCATAGGCCTTCCGAAAGCCCTTTGCGCGGGCATAGTCGAAAGCGGCACGCGCAAGTTTCATTGCCAGTCGTGTCGACCGGAATTCGGGACGTACCGCAAGCCGTTCGATCTTGACGAAATCGCCGAAGAAGCGGACGCGGACACAACCGGCCGGTTCGCCGTCGATTTCACCGAGAATATGCGCGGCACAGAAATCATTGCCGTCGAATTCCTCGTCATAGGGACAGGCTTGTTCGTTCATGTAGGTTGCCGCCCGGATCGAGAAGACTTTCATGATGTCCTCGATCGTACGGCTGACGCGGGTCGTCAGCACTGGTTCTGATGGTGTTTTCTCGGCGGGTTTGTCGTCAGCGCGCAGAACAACGAGGACATCGGCCTCGGCAAGCGGATATACATCGCGCGCACGCGTAAATCCCAGCGAGGCAAATAGCCGTGCGGAGGCCGACGTCGCCGCACTGGCAAAAAGCGGAACGCCATCCGGCGCAATTGTTTCGAAATGGGCAGCGATGGCGGCAATCGCGGGAATGAAATTACCGGGCGAATAGACGCACCAGACATAAAGTGCGACTGGACGTTCATCGGCGCGGGTCAAGTAACGTGTTTCGGGATTGAGGCGGTCAAGACGTCCTTGTTGAACGGCAGCCAGCCCGTCATCGTTCAAAGGCAGATAAGCCAGAAAAGCCGGCTCTTTTCCATCGTCGCGGTCAACGGTCCGAATAACTTCGGGATTATGGTTGAGGACAACTTCAATCGCAGCATTACTCGCCATCTCGCCGATCGAATTACGAAGCTTCTGCATTAGGACGCGCGATTCCATAACCGATACAGCGCGGGAATTCGGCAAACTACGATGGCCACGCGTTGCAACCAGCTTTTCAAAGCGTTCGGTGAAGCGGATGTTCTTGTAGCTGCTTTTTGACGACATTGTGTTACAAGCGTTTTGCATAACA
>JANOZQ010000327.1:0-3411 GCA_031429555.1 Sphingomonas sp.
GCTGTGGATCGGCGACCGCACTCGCTTTGAGGGTTCGGCGCACGTCGAATTCCTGCGTGGCATCGGCAATCCCATTGGCGTGAAGGTCGGACCAAGCCTGACGGCCGACGTTCTCCTCCGCATTCTCGACACGCTGAACCCCGCGCGCACGCCGGGGCGGATCACACTGATCACGCGCTATGGTCATGACAAAATCGAGACAGGCCTGCCCGCGCTCGTTCGCGCTGTGAAACGCGAGGGACATCCCGTTGTTTGGTCCTGCGATCCGATGCACGGCAATGTCATCAAGGCGGGCAACACCGGCTACAAGACCCGCCCCTTCGAGCGCATCCTTGCCGAAACGCGCGGGTTCTTTGCCGTGCACCGCGCGGAAGGCACCTATGGCGGCGGCATCCATATAGAAATGACCGGCCAGAACGTCACGGAATGCACCGGTGGTGCCGTCGATGTGACTGAATTGAGCCTTGGTGATCGCTATCACACGCATTGCGACCCGCGTCTGAACGCCGCGCAATCGCTCGAACTGGCATTCCTGCTTGCCGAAATGCTCAACGCCGAACTCAAAGACCGCCGCGCCGCCGCCTGATTTTCGCGTTGGCAATCGTATGCACGTTGCATCGCCCCGCGCCGCCGCTATGGAAGCGACGCTACGGCAATAAGGGGCCAGCATGCCGATTTCGTTTGAAACTTTGATCCTGTTCGGTGCCACGGGCGACCTTGCCCAGCGGATGCTGTTTCCGTCGCTCTACAATCTGCAATGCGACGGCCTGTTGCCGAAAGATTTCCGCGTCATCGGCGCTGCCCGCTCGGCGCTTTCCCGTGATGCATTTCAGATGCAGGTCATGGCCTCGCTCGAACCCCTCGAACTCTTCGACGCTGTCAAAGCCAAAACCTTTATCGAACGCATCGACTATTGCAGTGTCTCTGCTGATCAACCCGACGATTTCGCCTGCCTCGCAAGCAAAGTGGCGGACGTAAAAGCCAAAGGTATCGCCTTCTACCTCTCGACACCGCCGTCACTCTTCGGACCTGTCGTTGAAGGGCTTGCCGGCGTCGGCCTTACCGGTCCCGACACGCGGATCGCCATGGAAAAGCCCATCGGCCATGACCTGCCCTCGAGCCGCGATGTCAACGCCGCGGTTGGTGCCGCGTTCGAAGAGGAAGATATTTTCCGCGTCGATCATTATCTCGGCAAGGAAACGGTGCAAAACCTGCTCGTCCTACGCTTTGGCAATACCTTGTTCGAGCCGCTGTGGAATGCGAGCCATATCGAGCATGTCCAGATTACCGTTGCTGAAACTGTCGGCCTTGAAGGACGTGTCTCCTATTACGACGGCGTCGGCGCGCTTAGCGATATGGTGCAAAACCACATGCTACAACTCCTCGCTCTTGTCGCAATGGAACCGCCCGCAAGCTACACAGCGACCGCTGTCCGCGACGAAAAGGTGAAGGTTCTCCGCTCGCTCCGCCCGATGACCGCGGCACAGGCAACGCATCATTCGGTGAAGGGTCAATATGTCTCGGGTGCGGTCGGCGGCCAGCCTGTGACCGGCTATGCCGACGAACTCGGCAAGACATCGAACACAGAAACCTTTGTCGCCGTGAAGGCACATCTCGACAATTGGCGCTGGCAGGGCGTGCCCTTTTACTTGCGCACCGGCAAACGCATGCCCGCGCGCCACTCGGAAATCCTCATCCAGTTCCGCCCGGTGCCGCATTCGATTTTCAAAGCGCGTGGTGCAGGCCTTGAACCCAATGCGCTCGTCATTCGTTTACAGCCAGAAGAAGGGATCCGGCTGACGGTGATGACCAAAGAACCCGGCCTCGACCGTGACGGCATCGCGATCAAGAAAGTAGGCCTCGACGTTAGCCTGTCAGACGCGTTCGCCAACGCGCGCCGCCGTATTGCCTATGAACGCCTCCTGCTCGATCTGCTCGAAGGCGATACGACGCTGTTCGTTCGCCGCGACGAAATTGAAGCGGCATGGACGTGGGTCGATTCGATCCACACCGCGTGGGACGAAGCGGGCCTGACCGCCAAGCCCTACACCGCAGGAACATGGGGTCCATCGGCGGCCATCGGCATGATCGAACGCGACGGGGCATCATGGCATGACTGATATGCACCCCGTTATCATTGCCGTCACCAACCGCATTATCGAGCGGTCGAAGCCAACCCGCGCCGCCTATCTGGCGCTGATGGGCCAGCAGCGCGAAGCGGGGACTAACCGCACTGCCCTCTCCTGCGGCAACCTCGCCCACGCCTTCGCAGCCTCAGGTGAAGACAAGTCCACGATCCGCCAAGGCAAGGCCGTCAATCTTGGCATCATCACGGCCTACAACGACATGCTTTCGGCGCATCAGCCCTATGGCCGTTATCCCGAAGCCATCAAGATCGCCGCCCGAGAAGTCGGAGCGACCGCGCAAGTCGCGGGCGGCGTCCCCGCGATGTGCGACGGTGTGACACAGGGTCAGGCAGGCATGGAATTGAGCCTGTTCAGCCGCGACACCATCGCGCTTGCCACCGCTGTCTCGCTCAGCCACGCTATGTTCGAAGGCGTCGCGATGCTCGGCATTTGTGACAAGATCGTCCCCGGCCTGCTGATAGGTGCGTTGCGTTTCGGCCATCTTCCAACGATCCTGATTCCTGGTGGTCCCATGCCATCGGGCCTCGCCAACAAGGAAAAGCAGCGCATCCGCCAGCTTTTCGCCGAGGGCAAAGTCGGAAAGGCCGAACTGCTCGAAGCCGAATCCGCCAGCTATCACGACGCCGGCACCTGCACATTTTACGGCACGGCCAATTCAAACCAGATGATGATGGAAGTCATGGGTCTCCACATGCCCGGCAGCGCGTTCGTAAATCCCGGCACGAAACTGCGTCAGGAACTCACCCGCGCCGCCACGCACCGCCTCGCCGCGATCACATGGCACGGCGACGACTATCGCCCTTTGAGCCACTGCGTCGATGAAAAAGCCATCGTCAACGCCTGCATCGGTTTGCTCGCAACTGGCGGATCGACCAACCACGCGATCCACCTCCCCGCCATTGCCCGCGCTGCCGGAATCATCATCGATTGGCAGGATTTCGACGAACTTTCATCGGTCGTCCCCATGCTCGCGCGCGTCTATCCCAATGGCTCTGGTGATGTGAACGACTTCCACCATGCTGGCGGCATCGGCTTTATTATTCGCGAACTGCTCGATGCGGGTCTCCTCCACCGCGACATCATGACCGTCGCGCGCGCTGACCTGACCGATTATGGCAACGAACCCGTGCTCGTCGATGACGCTCTGATGTGGCAGCCCGCTGTTGCTACTCCACGCGATACCACGATGGTCCGCCCCGCCAGCGATCCCTTCTCGCCCGATGGGGGCATGCGCCTGCTCACCGGCAATCTTGGCCGTTCGATC
>JANOZQ010000328.1:0-2278 GCA_031429555.1 Sphingomonas sp.
ACACTCTATTATGAAAGAAGGCGATAGTCGGGCCGAGCGTTCGGGTTTGCTCGGGAACCTGCGGGCGATACTGTTTGGCGGGGACCGCGAGCCGACGCTGCGCGACCAGATTGCCGAGGCCATCGACGATCACGAGGAAGATCCCGCGCCCGACAGCGAAGGCGACCTTTCGCCGGTTGAACGGCAAATGGTCAAGAACCTGCTCGATTTCGGCGAACGTACCGTGGACGACGTCGGCGTGCCGCGCGCCGATATGGTCGCGATCCCAGAGACGCTGACGTTTCTTGAACTGGTCGCGACGTTGGCGGAGGCGCCGCACAGCCGTTTGCCGGTGTATCGCGAGAGCCTCGATTCGGTGGTGGGCATGGTTCATATCAAGGATGCGTTCGCGATGCTTGCGGGCGGCCCTCCTTATCCCGACACAATTGCGCCACTGATCCGCCAGCCGCTTTACGTGCCGCAGTCGATGGCGATACTCGATCTGCTGCAGGAAATGAAAGCCAAGCGTGTCCATCTCGCAATTGTGATCGACGAATATTCGGGCACAGAAGGCTTGGTCACCATCGAAGACCTGATTGAGGAAATCGTCGGCGACATCGAGGACGAAACCGATGATGCCGTCGCCCCGATGATGGTCGCGCTAGAGGGCGGGATGTGGGACGTCGACGCACGCGCCGAGCTTGAGGATGTGGCAGATACGATCGATCCTAAGTTCGACGAGATCGACGAGGATGTCGATACCATTGGCGGGTTGGCGTTCGTGCTGGCCGGACATGTGCCGCAACCGGGCGAAACATTGACGCACGCCAGTGGTTGGCGAATTGAAGTCACCGAAGGCGATACGCGGCGGGCAACGCGGGTTCGCCTTCATCCGCCGGTCGAGATGCAAGTGGAGGCATAGGTGTGCGCGTAAAAATATTGATCATGCTTGGCCTGCTGGCGCTCCTAGCCGGCGGCTTTTGGTATATCTTTGGTCGTGCCGATGTCGCAAAGCTTCCGGTCGAAGCGGTCAGCGGGGCCAAGCCCAAGATAACCGATCCGCGCATCCAGACGCTGCCAACAATCAAGATCGCGGAGGTCGTCGGTTGGCAGAATGGCGCGAAGCCAGTCGCTGCCTCGGGAATGGTCGTTACCGAATTTGCCGGAAAGCTCGATCATCCGCGCTGGCTTTATGAGCTGCCCAACGGTGATGTCCTGGTGGCCGAAAGCAACAAACCGCCGACCAAGCCCGAAGGCATAACCGATATTGTCATGGGCTGGCTGATGAGCCGGGCAGGGGCAGGCGTGCCTTCCGCCAACCGAATTACCTTGCTGCGCGATACCAATGCCGACGGGGTCGCTGACGTGCGCTCTGTGTTCCTCAAAAACCTCAATTCGCCCTTCGGGATGGCGTTGATCGGCGACCGGTTGTTTATCGGCAATCATGATGCAGTCTGGGCCTTTCGCTACACGACCGGTCAGACCGAGATTACCGCGAAACCGACGGAGCTTGTGAAGCTTCCCGGCGGCGGCAATCACTGGGCGAAGAACATTGTTGCCAGTCCTGACGGGCAGTTGTTGTATGTCGGCGTCGGTTCGGCATCAAACATCGGCGAGCGCGGGATGGACGCCGAGGATCACCGCGCCAACGTCCTCGAAGTGTCGATCAAAGCGAAGACGATGCGGATTTTCGCGGCGGGCCTGCGCAATCCGGTCGGCATGGCGTGGGAACCGAAATCACAAGCCTTGTGGACCGTTGTCAACGAGCGCGACATGCTCGGCTCGGATCTTGCGCCCGATTATATGACGCGTGTCGAGTTCGGGGCATTCTATGGCTGGCCCTATACCTATTGGGGCGGGTTCGAAGACCGGCGTGCCGAGCCGCGGCCCGATCTGTTGCAGTATACAAAGCGGCCCGACTACGCATTGGGACCGCACACCGCATCGCTGGGGCTGGCGTTCGGGTCGCTCGGCGGCTTTGCAAACGGCATGTTTATCGGCCAGCATGGATCATGGAACCGGGTACCGGTATCGGGTTATAAAGTCGTGTTCGTGCCGTTCGGCACCAACGGCTATCCGAACGGGCCGATGCGCGATGTGTTGACAGGGTTCCTCGACAAGGACGGGAAGGCACAGGGTCGGCCGGTTGGTGTGATCATCGACAAGGCTGGCGGGCTGCTGGTGGCGGACGATGTCGGCAACCGGATCTGGCGGGTGACCGCGGCGCGCTAAGGTTTCAGGCGGCGCCTGGTTCGTCGATACAACGGATGACGCGCCGCTGAAAAATACGCCATTGCAA
>JANOZQ010000329.1:0-1872 GCA_031429555.1 Sphingomonas sp.
AGCGGGTTCATGGAGCCGCTTGAATCAACCAGTATCCACCTCATCCAGGCGGGGATTGCCAAACTGCTCGCGCTTTTCCCCGACCGTGATTTCGATCCCTTGGTTATCGATGAATATAACCGCATTGCGACCAACGAATATGAACGCATCCGCGATTTCCTGATCCTGCACTATAAGCTCACCACGCGCGACGATGCCGAGCTGTGGCGTTATTGTGCGGCCATGAGCATTCCCGACACGCTGCAATGGAAGATCGACCATTTCCGCAAATATGGCCGTCTTCTGGCGCGCGATGCCGATTTGTTTGGCGAGGCAAGCTGGCTCGCGGTGCATGTCGGTCAGTTTAACTTGCCCGAACGCGGTGACCCCCTGATCGACTATCGCGCGCCGAACGGTCGCGAATGGCTGGGCAAACTGAGTGCGGCGATGGCCAACGAAGCCGAGCGGATGCCGACGCATCAGGCGTTCATCGACCAGCATTGCAAGGCAGCATCGGTCTGAGCGACGCTTTCGAGACTGCGCTGGCGCACCGCGAGGCGCAAGATCTCGAGGCCGCCTATGCCGCCATCCGGCGGGGTGATCCGAACGACACGCGTATCGCGTCGCTCGACGCGCAGATTGCGCTGGAAACCGGACGACCGGCGGTGGAATTGTTCGCAGCGGCCCGAGTGCTAGATCCGGGCAACCCGACTCTGATCCGCAATCATGCGGCGGCACTGTCCGAAGAGGGTGACCGGCCGGGCGCGGTGGCGCTGCTTGAAAAAACGCTCGCCCAGCATCCGGCATGGCTCGACGGCCATCGTCTGCTTGCCAACCTGCGCATCACCGGCGGCGAAGGGGCGCGGGCAGGCGAGAGCTATGCGATGGCGTCCGCCAAAGACCCTGCAAACCTGTCGATCCGTCTTGCTTGGTTCCAGACTTTGGCGATGCAACGCGACTGGGATGCGGCCCGCGCCGTCGTCGATCCGCACTATGGCGACGGAGCGGGCTTGCGCAGTGCGCGCGTTTATATCGAAAGCGAATCGGGAGCGGGTGCAAGTGACCCCGCGCTGTTCGACGCGGTTGCCGACATTTCGGACGTCGGCCTCGACATTGCCCGTGTCCGCCATGCGCTGCGCCTTTGTGACATCGCACGCGCTTCGGCCGTCGCCGAGGCGCATATCGGCAAGGCGTCAATCGCGGCGTTCTGGCCCTATCTCTCGATCATCTGGCGCTTGTCGGATGATCCACGCTGCGCGTGGCTCGACGGCCATCCGTTGCCAATCAAAGTCTTCGATCTCGATTTCACACCCAATGCGTTAGCGACGCTGGCTGAAACATTGCGCACGCTGCACCGCGCCAAAGCGCCCTATCCCGAGCAATCCGTGCGCGGGGGGACGCAGACGAGTGGGCAGCTGTTCTTTCATCATGACCCCGTCATTCAAGCCGTTCGGGCCAAAGTGACGGCTGCCATCGCCGATTACATCGCTGCATTACCTGAACCTGACGTCACGCACCCCCTCCTCGCCCCGCCCCGCGACCAACCCATCCGCTTCGAGGGCAGCTGGTCGGTCCGCCTCGCTGCACAGGGTTTCCACAGCGTCCACACCCACACGCGCGGCTGGATCAGCTCGGCTCTTTATGTGTCGTTACCCGAAACGATGGGCACCGCCCCCGCCGGCTGGATCGAATTCGGCAAACCACCGCCCGAACTCAACCTCAACCTCGCGGCCTACACGCGGGTCGAGCCGAAGCCCGGTCGCCTTGTGCTGTTCCCATCAACGCTCTGGCATAGCACAATCCCGTTCGACGGCGGCGAGCGGTTGACCATCGCGTTCGACATTCGCGTCCCTACAACAGCCCCAGTGCGCGAAAGCTGACGCGTCTGTCGCC
>JANOZQ010000330.1:0-3552 GCA_031429555.1 Sphingomonas sp.
CGGAAATTCGGTGTCCTCGACCCGCCCGAACACCCAGCCGAGATAGGCGTCCATCACACTCCACGCGTCACCATACCACCACGGGCCCTGCGTCAGGCGCTGCTCGATCAGCGCAAAATGCTCGTGCATCGCCTCAATAGATTTGTCGTGGACACTGCGCGCCCCCTCGGGAACGACAAAGCGTCCGGGCATGCGGATGCGAGTCACGACCGGATGCAGCGTTGCCGAACAAAAACACAAGTCTGCAATCTGCAGCGCAGCTTCAAGCGGCGTAGCGACAGGCGGCAACAGCCGCGCGTCGGGGAACCTGCCATTCAGAAACACCTGGATCGCAACATTCTCGGTCAGCGGCTCGCCATCGACGACCAGAAGCGGGATCTTGCCCTTGGGATTGAGCCGCCGGTATTCGGGCGACCGGCTTTCTCCCTTGCCGAACCGCATCAGCGCGGTTTCAAAAGGGGCACCGGTTTCGATCAACGCGATCAGCGGCACGCGCGAGCAACTGCCCGGCGCGAAGTGAAGGACGAGGTTGGGTGTGCTCACAGCCGGAACACCCGCACGGCGACGTCCTCGAACAGCATCTTTTTTTCGCTGGTGTTCAGCGGCATTGCTTCGACAAAGCCGACGGCCTCGCCCTGCTTCTCGAACGGGTAATCGGTCGCATACATGACGCGGTCTCGGCCCAGCACGTCGAGCGTCATGCGGAGTTGCGGCCAGTAATTCATCCCGCTCGTCGTCACCCAGATGTTCTCGCGGATGTAATCGCTCGGCATCCGCTGCATCGGCTTCGCGCCCCCAAACATGGTCGAACGCATTGCCAGATAGCGGTTATCAATGCGCGGCAGCCAGAATGGCAGCGCCTCGCCCATATGGCCAACGACGATGCGCAGCTTGGGGAAACGGTCGAACACGCCTGCGCTGATGAGCTTCAGGATATGTGTGCCGACCTCGACACCATAGGCCCACGCGGGCCCACCCGCGACCGGACCGCTCATGATCTCGCGCATGCCCTTCGCGGGTTCGCGCGGGTGGATATAGATTGGCACGTCGAGCGCTTCGGCGGCTTCGAAGATTGGCCAGAAGCTTTGCTCGTCGAGATAGCGGTCGAAGGTATGGCTATTGATAATGCCGCCTTTCAACCCCAGCGTCCGCGTCGCGCGTTCAAGTTCCTTTGCTGCGGCCGCCGGATCCTGCGGGGCAATGGCGGCAAGCGCGGCGAAGCGGGTCGGGTGCTGTTTGCACGCCGCCGCTGCATAGTCATTGGCTTCTGCCGCCAGAGCAACCGCCGTATCGCGCTCGAACACCTGCACACCGGGCGCACTCAGGAGCAGCAACTGCATGTCGATGCCGTCGGCGTCCATCGCGGCGAGGCGTCCTGTGCCCAAATCAGTGCTGATCCGCGCGACTCCTGAACTCGGGCCGGTCGCGGTAATAAGCGGAATACCGGGAATTTGCGTCTTGGCATTTTGGGCGAGCACGCCCGGCGACAGAAACCCTTCCTCGGTTGCAATCCGGCGATACGCGCGTTTGCCTTTTGCTTGGGCAGCCGTTGTGGCCACAGTCCCTGCTGCTGCGACTCCCGCCAATAATGTTCTACGCGTTAAATCGGTCATCATACTTCCTGCGGGACGTCGCGCGGATGGACTTCGCGCAATGGTTTGCCGTTGATTATCACCGGCTTGGCATCCAGAAGCACGAACACGACGCGCGCGGTCTCCGTTGCACTCGGATTACGCCAGCTGTGGATCGTGCCGCGCTGGATAACAATTCCGCCCCGTTCGACCAGCGTCGCCGCGCCGTCGTCCAGCAGAAGCTCGATTTCCCCTGACACCACAATCCCGTAATCGAGACTGCTGGTCCGGTGCATCGGCGCCGTCGTCAGCGGCAACATATCGACCACCCGTATCACCGATCCACCCGGCAGGGTCAGGTCAACCTTGCGGTCGCGCCCGTCAGTCGCATCATCGTTATCGACGGGCGATGTGTCCGATGACCAAAGCAGCGTGAACAGCGCCGTTCCCTTGGGATTGGCAACGCTCTCGAAAGTCCGGTCGGAAACAACCACTGCTTTTCCGGCGGCATCATGGCCGGTCACAACGCGGCGAACAGGGGGTAATTTTGTCATCTCAACTCCCATCGGTAATTACGGTGCCGCCGTCGGCGACGATCACCTGTCCGTTGACAAAGCCGCTGGCGGGCGCGGCAAGGAACACGGCGACCCCGGCGATCTCTTCGGGCTGACCCATGCGGCGCAGCGGCGTCATCTGCATGCGTCGTTCCATAAACGCGATGTCGGCCTTGAAATGATCGGCAAGCTGTGTGTCGATAAGGCCCGGCGCGATGGCATTGGCGCGCACACCCTTTGGTCCCCAGATTACGGCAATATTGCGTGCGAGCTGTGACACACCCGCTTTTGCCAGTGCATAAGCATCGATCCGAGCATTCCCGCGCAGGCCCGAAATGCTCGACATCAGGATGACCGACGCGCCTTCACGCCCGGCCATGTGCGGCAGCGCGTGCTTGGTCAGCACGGCCATCGACCGCATGTTCACCGCGATGACCCGGTCAAACACCGTCATGTCGAGCGGATCAGTCGAAGGACCGCCCTGAATGCCGGCGTTGGATACCAATATGTCGATGCCACCGCATTGCGCGACTGTTTGTGCAACGAGCGATGCAATGGCGGTATCGTCGGAGACGTCACAGGGAATAGGGATCGCACCCAATGCTGCGGCAGCCGCAGCGGTGTCTTCGACATTTTCGCTGGAGATGATCACCGTCGCACCGTGCGCAATCATGGCCTCCGCAATCGCATAGCCAAGACCGCGACTGGAGCCGGTTACCACGGCCACCTTGCCCGTGAGGTCAAACAAATTCGTCATCGTTTCATACTTTCTGTTTCACCCTTTTGCATCGCCCGTTCCAGTCGAGAAATGACATTATCAACGAGCGCATCAGTGTCACCGTCGCTCATAAATCCCGCCTTGAGCGCACCGCTGGCGTCAAGCGGAGGTTGATCGGCTTGTCCTTGGCCATAGTCGATCTGCATATCATGGCCCGTGCGGCGGCCAAGCGATGCGACGAGCAAATCGATCCGGGCGACTGTGGCGGGGAGCGTCCACGCCCGCTGCGGCGATAGCCCTTCCGCAGACATCCGCGCGGCATAGATAATATTGTCTGCCAAGGTGTCGATACTCTGAAGCCAGATATGGGCATCGGCACGCGCCGGAATATCGATGGCGCGTCGTTCAAGCGCGGCGTGAAAAAGATCGCTCATCCACGCAGTTACAAAACCTGCATAGGCATGGCATGGCCGCGCGACGATACCGGCAGGGCGGACGGCGCGGCCATCGATCACGCCGCGCCGTGTCAGGTCAGCAAGGTAGAATTCGATCATTGCTTTGTGCGTGCCATAACTGCCAACGGGACGAAGCGCGGTCGCATCGGTCACGGGCTGATCGGCACGGCCCAATGCCGCAATCGAACTTGCGTAAACGACAACTGGCGCATGCGGCCCGGCAACGACGTCGAGCAATGCGATCGACCCGTCGA
>JANOZQ010000331.1:0-2477 GCA_031429555.1 Sphingomonas sp.
TGTCCGATATACAAATGGCAGAACCCGCCGATCAGCCCCAGACCGTACAGCTGCCCCGCCTTTTCCTCGAACCGGCGGATGAGCAGCATCTGCCGGTAGAATTCGAGCATCTCTTCCTTGGATGCTTTGTAGCGCACCGGCTCGGGCGGACGGGCAACGGTGGATGCGGACTTTACGGCAGCTTTGGCCAAGGGAGCGATGCCTTTCGAAGACGGCTTGAACAAGCCGCAGCTATAGGCACCGCCGATGCCAGCATGCAACCGCGAACGCTACGGAAAGCTATACAGCCTGATCAAGCCACAGCAGCCAGAATGCTGCAATGTCCGCCCGCGCACCCTTCACGGCCGTAAAAGCAGTTCGCGCGCCGACCTTGTCGCCGGACCGCATCAGGGCAATGCCCATGCGCGTGTTGACGGCATCAACGTCGACACCGCCTTTGGTCAGCGCTGTCTTATAAAGCGCGACTGCCTTGGCATCCTGCCCATAGCCGAGATAGGCGTCCGCCGTGGCTGACGCGACGCGACCCGTTGCCGATGCGCCCGCTTGGCGTTCGGCTGCAGCCAGCGATGCCTGATCACCCGCGATCTTCGCCGATGCCATGCCGCGCAATTCGTTCAACGCACGGCTGCTTGTTGGTACAGCACTCGTCGCCATGCCTTCATCGATAATCGACTTGGCTTCACCGGGCAGGCCGCGCTCGGTCGCGAGTGAGGCAAATTCATAATAGTCGCGCTCACCCGCAAGGCTCTTGGTCAAGCGCATCAGACGGAAGATGTCGAGATTGAGGTTGCCGTCACGCGTCGCACCATCGCGATAGACGACCAGTGCACTGCGCCAGTTATCCTTGGTCGGATAAGCCCGCACCTGCGCGCGTGTCCATTTGGCCGACTCTGAATTGAGCTTGGCTTTGTAAGCGACTGACGATGCGCGGGCATACCATGATTCAGGCGGCTTGATCCCCGCCGCTGTGCTGGCCGCAACGGCCTTGTCCACATGCGCCAGACCGGCAGGCACATTGTTCGATTTGAAATTGGCTTCGGCGAGCAGGAGGAGCGTATCCTGATTGCCCGACTTGTATCCCAGCCGGTCTGCTTCGGTCAGATACTGGATCGCTTTCGGGAAATCATTGGCCGAATAAGCGAACTGCCCGGCGTAAAAGTTGAGACGGGGAAGCTCGGCATTGCCGATAGCACTACCACTGTTGATCATCGCCAATACAGCTTTCTGCTGCATGACCTGATCTTTCAGCGCGCCGCCAACCTGAAGCCGCAATTGCGCCGCCACAAATTTATCGTCGGCCGTCGTCGCTGCTGCTTCGGCTGCTGTAACGGCTACGTCTGCACCTGCCGGATTGGCCTTGATCGCCGCCTGCGCAGGACCCGCTGCGGCACGGAATTCCTTGCTCAGCGTCATCTTTGGCGCTTCGGCCGGCTTTTCTTTTGCCGCCATCACAACCGTCGGCGCGGCACCAAGCACAAGAGCGGCGCCAAGCGCCAATGACGATACAAGTTTCATGGTTCAGTTCTCCTGTCGCGGTTCGGGGGACCGCTCTTCGATTCGGTGACTAGCCTTGGCCAATGCGCCGCACAAGTCGGCCAATCGTCGTGAACAACGCTTGAACTGGATCGAAGTGCCTTACGCCGCTTCAAACATCTCGACGGGCAAGGCCATGATGCTTTCTGCGCCGCCCTCGATCTTGCGTCGAAGAGCGCCCGTATCGGGCATGATGCGTTCGGCAAAGAATCGTGCTGTCACGAGTTTGGCCTCGAGGAATGCCTTGTCTCCTTCGCCCGCCGCCAGCATCGTTTGAGCCGTGCTCGCCATGCGCAGCCACATCAGGCCCAGCGTGACGATACCCATCAAATGCATGTAGGACACTGCGCCAGCACCCGCATTGTTGGGGTTCGTCATGCCGTTCTGGACAAACCACATCGTCGATGCCTGGAGGTCGCCCGTCGCTTTCTCCAACCGCCCGGCAAAGTCGGCCAGTTCGGGCTTCAGCTTTGCCGCACCGATTTCTTCGGTCAGTAACGCGAACAGCAACTGCACCGCGCGCCCACCGTCCTTGGCCAGTTTGCGACCGACCAGATCGAGCGCCTGAATGCCGTTGGTACCTTCATAAATCATCGCGATCCGCGCATCGCGGACATATTGCTCCATGCCCCATTCGGCGATGTAGCCGTGCCCGCCGTAAACCTGCTGGCTGTTGGTCGCAATCTCGTAACCCTTGTCGGTGCCATAGCCTTTGATCACCGGCGTCAGCAGGCTGAGCAGATCGTCGGCACGCTGCCGTTCTTCCTCGGTCTGCGCCTTGTGCGTCAGGTCGCCTTGCAGCGCACCCCACAGGCACAAAGCGCGCAATCCTTCAGTGATCGCTTTGCCTTCCATCAGCATCCGGCGAACATCGGGGTGGACGAACAGCGTGTCGGCTTGCTTGTCGGGTTCGGCGGCACCCGTCAGTGCGCGGCCCTGTCGCC
>JANOZQ010000332.1:0-2443 GCA_031429555.1 Sphingomonas sp.
GTCGATCATCTGGGATTCAATGACTATTTCGGGATTTTCGGCGATGCAACCGGAACGCTGGTGCTCGATCCGAAGAAACCCAATGCGGCAACAGTAGACATCACGATACCGGTTTCGAAAATAACAACGGCCAACGCGGGCCTGACCGAACATATGCTGCGCGCGGGCAAGGACGGGAAAAAGCCCGATTTCTTTGGTCCTGCACCCGCTGATGCCAAGTTCGTTTCGACCAAAGTGGTTGCGACGGGGATGAGAGCGAAAATCACCGGCAATCTGACGCTGAACGGCATGACCAAACCGGTTGTTCTCGACGCGGAATTTGCGGGTGCGGGCAAGGCCCCTGCCATGATGGGCGGCAAGGAAAATGTTGGCTTCCATGCCAAAACGGTGATCAAGCGCAGCGAGTTCGGCATCACCAACGGCATTCCGTTTGTGTCGGATGCGGTGGCGCTCGATATTACGGTTGCCTTCCAGAAGTAGGTCGATTAGCCAAAGCGTCATGACAGCGCTGCGGCTCCCGCTCCTTCGACTTATGCGCCCTTAGGCGCGACGAACCCCTGCGCGATATGCGCAGCGCAGCCTAAGGGATGTTTTCAAACGCACTCGAAGCAAACCGAGGCCCGATATGCTGCGCGACCCTTCTGTTAAATACCGCCCCTTCCCGCCAATCAACCTGCCCGACCGGCAATGGCCGTCAAAAACGATAACGAAAGCACCGCGCTGGCTGTCCACCGACATGCGCGACGGCAATCAAGCGCTGATCGACCCTATGGACAGCGAGAAGAAGCAGCGCTTTTTCGATCTGCTTTGCCGTATCGGCTTGAAAGAAATCGAAGTCGGCTTCCCAAGCGCAGGTGCGACCGAGTTTGATTTTATCAGCGGGCTGGTCAAGGATGGCTGCATCCCTGACGATGTCACGGTGCAAGTCCTGACGCAGGCGCGGCGCGACTTGATCCAAACGACCTTCCAATCGCTCGAGGGAGCCCCGCGCGCCATTGTCCATGTCTACAACGCGGTCAGCCCGGCGTGGAGAAAGATCGTGTTCGGGCTGGAACCTGCGCAGATCAAGCAGATCGCCGTTGATGCCGCCATGATGCTGCGCGACGAAGCGGCCAAGCGTCCTGAAACGGACTGGCATTTCGAATATTCGCCAGAGACATTCTCCACTGCCGAGATCGAATTTTCAACCGAAGTGTGCGCCGCCGTCATGGATGTTCTGCAACCGACGCCCGAGAAACCGATTATCTTCAACCTGCCAGCCACGGTCGAATGTGCAACGCCAAATATCTATGCCGACCAGATTGAATGGTTTGCGCGGAATATCCCGAACCGCGAGGCCGTGGTGATCTCGCTGCATACACACAACGATCGGGGCACGGGCGTGGCAGCGACCGAGCTTGGTTTGCTGGCAGGGGCGGACCGCGTCGAGGGATGTTTGCTGGGCAATGGCGAGCGCACGGGCAATGTCGATCTCGTCACCGTGGCGCTCAATATGTACACGCAAGGGATCGACCCCGGCCTCGATTTTTCGAACATCGACGAAGTGGTGAAGACCGTCGAATATTGCACCAATATCGCGACGCATCCGCGCCAGCCCTATGTCGGCGATCTGGTATTCACAGCTTTTTCGGGGTCACATCAGGACGCGATCAAAAAGGGGTTTTCGGCGCAGGCAGCGCGCAACGATCAGCTGTGGGAAGTGCCGTACCTCCCCATCGACCCCAAGGATTTAGGCCGCGACTATGAAGCGGTCATCCGCGTCAATTCACAGTCGGGCAAGGGCGGTGTGGCCTGGGTGCTCGAACAGGACAAGGGGCTGAAACTGCCCAAGCGGATGCAGGCTGATTTCAGCCGCCATGTGCAGGCGCTGGCCGATGAACTAGGCCGCGAGTTGCAGGCAGCCGACATCTGGGGAGCCTTTCAGGCGGCCTACCTTGGCGACGGACGTTTTGCTTTGGGCGATTACGATGAGACCAAAGCCAGCAACGGCGACCGGATTTTCGCCGGAAAGATCATTGTCGATGGCACCGAACAATCGGTCAGCGGGCGCGGCAACGGGCTGATCTCGTCTGTCGTTGCAGCCGTCGACGGCCTTGGTGTGGGCCTCGACGTGATCGACTACACCGAACATACGCTCGGCGTCGGCAGCGATGCGCAGGCGGCCGCCTATCTCGAATGCCGGACGGCGGCGGGCAAGACAGTGTGGGGCGTGGGCATCGATGCCGACGTCGCGACGGCAAGTGTAAGAGCGGTGCTAGGGGCGGCTAACGCGGCTTGATCGCGCGACCGGTTTTGAAGGCACAGCCTGCGATCGGTTCCCACGGGCCACCGCGATACCACCACGCCGCAAGACCGCTCAGCGCGAGCGGCTGGGGTCTGAAAGTGGCTGAAAGCTGGTCAAGCAGTGCCCGCGCTTCGGGCGCTTTGACTTTGTTCTGGACTG
>JANOZQ010000333.1:0-7171 GCA_031429555.1 Sphingomonas sp.
GGCCTCAGCCTTCAAGAGGGCCGGCGATTATGACGTCATGGTGTCAACCGGCGGTGCATCGGTCGGCGATCATGACCTTGTCCATCCCGCTTTGATCGACGCCGGCGCGACCATCGATTTCTGGAAAATTGCGATGCGGCCTGGCAAGCCATTGATGGCAGGAAAACTCGGTAAAGCCGTTGCGCTTGGCCTGCCCGGCAATCCCGTCTCGGCGTTCGTGACGTCGACATTGTTTCTGAAACCGCTCATTGCACACTTGTCTGGCGCAAAAATACCCGCTCCGCCCACTATCACCGCAATCCTCGGAACCAAACTGCCTCAAGTCGGTATGCGCACCGATTATATCCGCGCACACTGGACCAACGGCGCCGTGTCTCCACTGGGCGGCGACAGTGGCATGCTTGTCCCGCTAGCATCGGCCACGGCGCTGATCGTCCGCCCTGCAGGATCGCCCGCAGCACACGCAGGCGACAAAGTATCAGTCATCGCGCTGGCTTGACGTTCCGATTTTTGTTCCCTAGACGTTTTGCATTCGTTCCCTAAATGGAGCCCAGACCATGCTGACGCGCAAGCAACATGAACTCATCTGTTTCATTCAGGATCGCCTTGCCGAAACCGGTATTTCGCCCTCGTTCGAGGAAATGAAAGATGCGCTCGATCTGAAGTCCAAATCGGGTGTGCATCGTTTGATTTCGGCTCTTGAGGAACGCGAGTTCATTCGCCGCTTGCCCAATCGCGCCCGCGCGCTCGAAGTGCTGCGGATGCCCGAGCGCGAAGGTGGTCAAGTTGTATCGATCGGGTCGAAAGCCAAAGCGTCATCGCTGCCTGTTGCTGCAAACACCAACGACATCATCGAAATCCCGATGCACGGCCGCATTGCCGCCGGTCTCCCGATCGAAGCCATGGAAGGGCAGTCGTCGCTATCAGTCCCTGCGGCACTGCTTGGTCCGGGCGAACATTACGCGCTTGAAGTCTCGGGTGATTCGATGGTCGAAGCTGGCATCCTCGACGGCGATTATGCCCTTATCCGCAAGACTGAAACAGCGCGGGACGGCGAAATCGTCGTGGCGCTCGTCGACGATCACGAAGCAACGCTCAAATATTTCCGCAACATGGGCCGCGACGTGCGCCTAGACCCTGCCAATGCCGCGCATCAGCCACAGCTTTACAAAGCAGAGCAAGTGCGGGTTCAGGGGCGTCTCGCTGGTTTGCTGCGGCGCTACTGACCCGCACCCAGCCTAGACATCCAAAATCGGCATACGCATCGGTTTGCCGACCAGACTGGCACTGCCCGCCAACCGCTCCAGCGCTGCATCGACTGCGCGCGCTGTGCATTCATGCGTTGTCATTGCGACCAATACACCCCCGTCGGGTGCTGCGCCGCGCTGGATCAGACTTTCAATGGATACACCGCCGTCACGCATTGCTGCCGTCAACTCGGCAAGGACGCCGGGCTTGTCGGCAACAGTGAACCGCAGGTAGCTCCGCCCACGCCGGTCGCCCGGCTCCGCTGCTTTGGCATCATCAAGGCTCGTAACCGGCATGGCGAACGCCGGGCCGAATTCACCGCGCGCAATGTCGATCAGATCAGCCACGACCGCCGAAGCGGTAGGCCCCTCGCCTGCCCCGCGCCCTTCGAAAAGCAACCGCCCGACGAAATTCCCTTCGGCGACGACAGCATTCATCGGGCCCTGAACATGGGCGAGCGGGTGCGCCAACGGCACGAGACAGGCGTGAACTCGCTGGAACAGCCCCTGCCCGTCCGCCTGCGCCATCCCGACCAGCCGCACGCAGAACCCTAATGCCCGGGCCTGCGCAATGTCACCTGCAAGCACATGGCGGATACCGCTGACATGCACCGCGTTGAAATCAAGGCGCGTTCCGAAAGCGAGACTGGCAAGAATGCTCAGCTTGTGCGCCGCATCCACGCCGTCAATGTCGAATGATGGGTCTGCCTCGGCATAACCCAATGCCTGCGCATCGGCGAGGACATCGGCAAAATCCGACCCTTCGGTCTCCATCCGTGTCAGGATGTAGTTACAGGTGCCATTGAGGATGCCATATACTTCGGTCAGCACGTTCGCAGCCGCTCCCTCGCGCAGACCTTTGATCACCGGAATACCGCCTGCAACCGCCGCTTCATATTTAAGCGCAGTGCCCTTCGCTTCGGCTTCCGCCGCCAAGCCAATGCCGTGATGGGCAATCATCGCCTTGTTCGCAGTCACGAACGCCTTGCCCGCCGCAATCGTCGCACGTGCCAGCGTCAGCGCGGGACCATCCGCCCCGCCGATGAGCTCGACAACAACATCAACGTCGTCCCGCGTCGCCAGCGCCTGTGTATCATCGACCCAGTCGAACCGCGACAGATCAACGCCTCGGTCACGGCTGCGGTCGCGCGCGTTGACAGCGACAATCTGGATCGCCCGCCCCGCACGGCGCGTAATCAAGTCACGGTTGGTATCCAGCAATTTAACGACGCCACCGCCGACCGTGCCGAGGCCCGCGAGCGCAATTTTGAGAGGTTGGTTCATGGCGCGCGCTATCTACAGCAACCCGATTTCTTTCAACCTCTGCTGCAAATAATCATCCGCCGTAATCGGCTCGGGATAAAGATTCGGCTGCTCGGCACTTATGCATTCCGGCAACGTCGCAATCGGAAAGTCGCTGGCGAGGTGCAGGAAGAACGGCATCGAGTAACGCGGCAACCCGCGCCGTTCGGGCGGCGGATTGACAACACGGTGCGTGGTCGAGGGCAGAACATGGTTCGTCAACCGCTGGAGCATATCCCCCACATTGACGACCAGCGCGCCCACCGGTGGATCAACCGCCAGCCACTGCCCGTCGCGGTCCAACAGTTGCAGGCCCGCTTCCTCGGCCCCGAGCAGTAGCGTAATCAAGTTGATGTCCTCATGCGCGCCTGCGCGAATGCCCGACGCATCGGCGGAAATCGGAGGATAATGCAACAAACGTAATACGCTGTTCCCGTCGCGCACCGGCTCCACAAACCAGTCCGGCGTCAGGCCAAGATAAAGCGCAATCGCGGACAGCAATTGCGCGCCAACACGGTCAAATTCGGCAAATAGTTCGGTAAAGACGGCCCTGAAATCAGCCGGATAATCGGGCCACACATTGGGCGGCATCGAATTCGAATAGGCATGCTTCAACGGTAGGTCGCGCCCGACGTGCCAGAATTCCTTCAAATCATTCTCGGTGGCATCCTTGGCGATCTCGATCCCGAACGGCGTGTATCCGCGCGCACCACCCCTGGGCGATTTATACGGCATCTTGGCTTCGGCCGGCTGCGCAAAAAACGCCTTGGTCGCTGCCCAGGCACGCTCGATGAGCGACGGATCAATGCCGTGATCAGCGACAATCGCAAAACCAAAGCGTTCGAACGAGCTGCCAAAATCGCGTGCAAACACGTCGGGTTGCAGATTTTGCGCGGACAGGGAAAGCGGGCGGACGGTATCCAACAACTGAGTCATTGTAATCATTTAGGACGTTGTCGCCCACTTTGGAACTGCCTGTCGCGCTGCGCAGTTATTGCAGGCATCAACAAGGAGCCGACCGATGGACGAAAACGACCCCGATCTCCATCTTGATGTGCCCGGCGGCGCGCACGCCGAAGATGAGCCCGATACGGAAGGTTATGACGATAGCCAGCGCGCTGAAATTGCCGAAACAGAAGGCGGCGGCCAGAGCGATGGTACGCTGATAACCGACATGAACCCTGATCTGGGCGGCACCGACATCGACGAAGAAGAAATCGAAGATGGCGCCGACGATCTCGCGACCATTATCGACAGCGACCGCTAATCGGGGCGGCGCGGCATTGGTTGCCGCGCCGCCAACCGTTTATTTAAGGATTACTTCCTGATAAAGCTGTGCGCCCATCTGTCGCCGCATAACCGCGCGGTCACCCGAAGCCGCTGCCATCTGGTGTTCGTCCATCTTCATCATCGCCACGAATTCATCCTGACGCCGCTTGCTTTCGGCGCTCGTCGGCCATTCCTTGAATACGGTGATCAGCGTCAGATCAGCTTCCCCGTCACGCGGATGCGTGTTGCCGAGCACGTGATAACTCAGGATGTAACCTTTGGATTTTGCCCATTCCTGCTGTTTTTTCCACTGCTGGGCGAGGTAGTCGATATATTTTTCACCTTGACCCGGAAGAATATCGATACGCGACACTTCCCAGTAATTGCCATCCTCTCCAGCGGATCGCTGGGCAGCAGCAGGCGTCAAGACCAAAGTGGACGCAGCAAAAGCGAGTGCAAACATTGTGCGTATTTTCATGGTAGCATCCTCATGTTGGCCGCGATGATAACCACCGCAGCGGGATCGGACACGCAGACACAATCGAGTCCACGCGCCCGCAACCCTGTTTTCACGCATGAGTCGCCTTCGCTCGATTAAGCGAAATTAACCATTAAAACGGATGGCTTACAACCCCCGAGCCATGCTCAGCTGTTGGCGAGGCTCTTCATGACTTCGCCGTGCAACCAGATGTTCATTGTCGCCGAATCATTGGTGTCGCCGGTGAACCCAAGTTCCTTCGCCAACGTCGTGCGGTTGGCGAGACTTGAATCGAGATTAAGCAGCTTCATCAGATCGACAATCGACGTCTTGTAATTCGACGGCTGCCCCTTTTCGGCGGCAATCGCGGAAAGGCGCGCTTCAATGGCTTCGGGAGTCGCCGGAACCGGAGCGGGCGGCGGCGCGACGGGCGCGAGAACGACAGGCGCGGGGGGCGCTTCTGCGGCTTCTGCCGGTTTGCCGAAAATTGCATTCTTGATTGCGCCGAAAATACTCATCGGATGGTCCTCTTCTTGATATCCAAGATCGAGTTAGCGCGGGTTTGTTGCGGTTGCGAGTCCCAAAACCCTCCCTGCGACCGCATCCAGTTTCGCCAGTACTGCCGGATCGCGGGCGTCGGGCGCCGTGATCAACGCAAAGTCGAGATTGGTATCAATCGGCGAGGCCGCACGCTCGGCCGGTAATGATCTCGCCAACTCGGCAACCAGCGCACGCGCCGTCGCGGCATTCTTGCCCAGCTGGGCCACGACTTCGGCCACATCGACATGCGCTTCGCCCTCGCGCCAGCAGTCATAGTCGGTCACCATGCCGACCAGTGCATAGGGAAGCTCCGCCTCGCGCGCCAGTTTTGCTTCGGGCATTGCCGTCATCCCGATGATCTGCGCACCCCACCCGCGATAAAGATTCGATTCGGCCCGCGTCGAAAACTGCGGTCCCTCCATCGCCAGATAGGTCGCGCCTTCGGTTACGTCTGCGCCCGCTGCCTGTGCTGCTCCCGCCGTCAAAGCGGACAATCGCGGGCACACGGGGTCTGCCATCGAGACATGTGCGACCATGCCCGTGCCGAAAAAACTCGACACGCGACCCTTCGTCCGGTCAATAAACTGGTCAGCCACGACAAACCGTCCGGGCGGCAATTCCTCGGCCAGCGAACCGACCGCCGAAATCGATACGATGTCCGTGCATCCCGCCCGCTTCAGCGCATCGATATTGGCCCGCGCGTTAAGGTCACCCGGGGCAATCCGGTGCCCCCGTCCGTGGCGCGGCAGGAACACGAATTTCACGCCCGCAATGTGCCCCGTCAGCAATTCGTCCGACGGCGCGCCCCACGGCGTGTCCACCGCGATCCACTGCGCATCCTCCAGCGCATCAATGGCATAAAGCCCCGATCCGCCGATCACCCCGATTGTCCAGCCTTTGTTCATGGGGCAAAGCTATTGCACCGCATATCCCGTTCGCCAACCCGAAAGGTCGCCCGTGAAAAGTCTTGCCGCTGCTACGCTTGTCCTGATTGCATCCCCTGTCTTTGCGGCGACGCCGGTGACGGGCAAATGGATCACGGCAGAGCGCGATTCGATTATCGAAATTGGCACATGCGGCAACACGGTCTGCGGCAAAGTGCACCGCGTCATGAAAATGATGGACAATGGACAGCCACCGATTGACGCCAACAACCCCAATCCCGCGCTTCGCACGCGGCCTGTTCAGGGCATGATGCTCCTCACCGGGTTCATCGACGGCGGCAACCAATGGAACGGACAGATTTACGACCCGAAATCTGGAAAGACCTATAAATCGAAACTGTCGCGCAATCCCGACGGCACGCTAAAGGTTCAAGGCTGCATCGGCCCGTTCTGCAGGGCATTCACCTGGACAGCGGCGAAGTAACAAGACTACGCGCACGGCCGTACGCAAAATAGACGACCAGCCCGATAGCATTCCAGATGAAGAAATAAAGCTGCGTCTGGGCGGGCAGACTGTAAAAAAGATAAAGGCACCCCAGCACGGCGACTGGCCCGACAACCCAAGCAAGCGGCGTTCTAAACGTCCGCACTGCCTCTGGGTCGCGCCTTCGCAGAACGAGCATCGCCACCGACACCGCAATAAACGCCGCCAGCGTCCCTGCATTGGCCAGCGCTGCAATCGCATCAATTGGCATGACGCCGGCAATGATCGCCACCAGCGCGGCGGTGATCAGCGTGATCCGCACCGGTGTCCCCCGCTTGGGATCAACCGAGGCAAGGCTCAGCGGCAAAAATCCGTCACGCGCCATCACGAGGAAAATGCGGCTCTGCCCGTAAAGAAACGCGAGCAGCACTGTCGGCAACGCGATCACCGCCGCCGCCGCCACCAGTGTCGCCACGCCCGGGCTGCCAATCTCGCGCAGGATCAGCGCCAGCGGCTCGGGACTTTTCGCAAAACCGGTATAGGGCAAAGCCCCCACCGCCGCCGCCGCAACGACGATATAGATCACCGTGCACGCCACCATCGACCCAACGATCCCGATCGCCAGATCGCGCTCGGGCCGTTTTGCTTCCTCCGCTGCCGTCGAGATCGCGTCAAAACCGTAGAAAGCAAAGAAAATGATGGCGGCTGCTGCCATAACCCCGCGTTCGACCCCATCCGGCCCCATCGTCTTGGCAAAGCCATAAGGCGAAAAGGGCTGGAGGTTTGCCGCATCGAAATGCGGCAGAGCAACGGCGACAAACACAATCAGCGTCACAATCTTGACCAGCACCAGTGTCGCATTCAGCGTCGCACTCTCGCGCGTGCCCAGCATCAACAGACCCGCCACGACAGCAATGATGAAAACCGCAGGCAAGTTGACAAGACCGCCCAGCGCCGGTCCCGCCGT
>JANOZQ010000334.1:0-6666 GCA_031429555.1 Sphingomonas sp.
ACGGCGATGTTTGCAACAAAATCGGCACGTATCTCAAAGCGCTGGCGGCCTATGATAACGATGTGCCGTTTTATGTCGCGCTGCCCTACACGACATTCGATCCACACACCGCGACGGGGGCAGATATCGTGATCGAACAGCGCGATGACTTCGAAGTCACGCATGTCGCGAGCGAGCAGGGCGACGTTCGAGTAACGCAGTCAACGGGCTATAATCCTGCGTTCGATGTCACGCCCGCGCGGCTGGTAACAGCCTACATTACAGAGCGCGGCATCCTGTCGAGCGCTGAATTGAGCGTTGCCTGATCCTTTGCAAAGCAGAGGCGAACAATGTTGGTGACGGCGTCTTGCGGGTAGAAGGCGGAGACCGGAATCGCAGCAATTTTATTGCTGCGGACGAGCGCGTCACAGAAGTCGGTGTCGGTCTGCGTGATACCCGATGCAGTAAGGTCAACGGATAGGAAATAGGTCGCCTTGCTGGGCAGCACTGCATAGCCGAGCGCCGTCAAACCGTCTGCAAGATGATCGCGCGATGTTGCAAAATCGCTACGCATGGTGTTGAAATAGCTCATGTCCTTGCCCAATCCGTAGGCGGCTGCGCTCTGCAGGTTGGGCGGCGTTGTGAACGTCAGAAACTGGTGTGCTTTCGCTAAAACAGTGGCAATCGGCGGCACGGCGCACATCCAGCCGACTTTCCAGCCGGTCAGCGAGAATATTTTACCTGCCGAGCCGATCTTGACGGTGCGGTCGCGCATGCCAGGGAGCGTCATGAGCGACGTATGTTCGGCCCCGTCAAAAATCACATGCTCCCAGACCTCGTCCGAAATCGCGACGGCATCATGCGCGACACAGAATTCAGCGACAAGAGCGAGTTCTTCGCGCGTCGCCATTGATCCGGTCGGATTGAGCGGATTGTTGAGGATGACCAGCTTCGTCTTACGGCTGCCCACTGCAGCCAGCGCTTCGGCCGTAATTTTCCAACCGGGCGGTTCGAGACGAACGAACCGTGCGATCCCGCCCGCGCGCTGCACAAGCGGTAGATACGCATCATAAATCGGCGGGAACATCACGACTTCGTCACCGGGCGAGACAAGCGCGAAAATTGCGGCGGCCAGCGCTTCGGTTGCGCCCGATGTAACGATCACTTCATCTGGGGTCAGGTCGAGTCCCTGATGCACGGCGTAATGCTTCGCCACGGCCTCGCGTAGCACGGGCAGCCCTGTCATCGGCGGATACTGGTTGGACCCGTGGAGCAGTGCGTGTGCCGCCGCTTCGAGTACGTCCGGCGGGCCATTGCCGTCGGGAAACCCTTGGCCAAGGTTAACCGCACCCAATTCACGCGCAAGGCCCGACATTTTCTCGAAAATCGTGGTGCCGAGCGCAGTGTAGATCGGGTTCATTCGCGCTTGCCTTTGGCTATGGCTCCCCGGGCCTGATTCGAACAGGCGACCATTCGATTAACAGTCGAACGCTCTACCGCTGAGCTACCGGGGACCATAGGCAGGCGCGGCCCCTACCATCGGGTCCGGCGCAATTGCAAGTCACACAATGAATTGTTCCATCGCGATGCGGTCATCCAGCGCATGTTCGGGGTCGAACAGGAGTTTGAGCATCGATGTCCGGTCGATGGAAATGCTGACGGTGGAGACGTCGCGGACTTCGCGCTGATCAGCGACAGCAGAGACCGGACGCTTGACCGCATCGAGCACACGGAATTTTACGGTGGCGGTTTCGGGCAGGATGGCGCCGCGCCAGCGCCGGGGGCGAAACGGGCTGATCGGGGTCAACGCGAGCAAGGCGGAACCAAGCGGGAGGATCGGGCCATGCGCCGATAGATTGTATGCGGTCGACCCGGCGGGCGTCGCGACGAGGACGCCGTCGCAGACCAGTTCTGGGATTACGACACGGTCATTGACCGTGACTTCGAACTTGGCGGTCTGGCGGGTTTCGCGGAGCAGCGAGACCTCATTGATCGCGGGCAGCGTGATGCGTTCGCCTTCAATGGTTTCGGCTTCCATGCGCAGCGGGGTGACGTTGAACAGTTTGGCGGTTTCGATGCGCTGGTCGAGCCCTTTTTCGCGCCATTCGTTCATAAGGAAGCCGACTGTGCCGAGATTCATGCCGAAAACCGGCAGGATGCGGCGTGCCTCGAGCATTGCATGCAACGTCTGCAGCATGAAGCCATCGCCGCCGAGGGCAACGACCATGTCGGCATCCTTCAAAGAAACCCAGTCGCGTCGCTCCTTCAACGCTTTTGCGGCTTCGGCAGCGGCGTCGGTTGGCGAGACCAACAGAGCGCGCTTGGGTTCAGCAACGCTCATCCGCCGGTCACACTCATGTGGCGGGTTGTGGCAGGCGTCGACAGATCGAAATCATGGCGGCGCGGCTTGAGGCGCAGCGCGATATCAACAGTATCATCGACCGCTGTGGGATCACCCGAACGCAGCGCTGCACGGAGGTCGACTTTGTCTTCGTGACCCAGACACATGTAGAGCTGCCCCGAAGCGGAGACGCGGATGCGGTTGCAATTGTCGCAGAAATTGCGGGTGAGCGGCGAGATCAGGCCAAGCGTCGCGCCGAGTTCGGGAATCGTCCAATAGCGCGCTGGGCCGCCCGTCTTCTTGTCGCTTGGGACAAGATTATACTTCGCTCCGAGCATGTCCTGAACAGCGGTGAGCGGCAGGAACCGGTCGACCCGGTCGTCGTCGATCTGGCCAAGCGGCATTGTCTCGATGAGCGACAGACCAAAGCCTTGCTCGCCGCACCAGACGAGCATCGATTCGATTTCGTCATCGTTGAGCCCTTTGAGCGCGACCATGTTGATCTTGATCGCCAGCCCCGCTGCCTTGGCGGCCGCGATGCCCTCTAAAACGCGATCCAAGTCGCCCTGTCGCGTGATGTAGCGAAACCGCTCGGAATCGCGCGTATCGAGGCTGACATTGATCCGACGGATGCCCGCATCATGCAACGGCTCTGCAAACTCGGCGAGACGCGTTGCATTGGTGGTCAAAGTGAGTTCGTCCAGACCATTGCCAATGAGACGTCCGATCCCGGCCGCCACCTGCAATGCCCCGCGCCGCGCGAGCGGTTCGCCACCCGTCAGCCGGATGCGCTTTACCCCGCGCGCGACAAATCGGTGCGCGAGGTCGACAATTTCCTCAAGGCTTAAAACTTCGCTGCGCGGCAGGAAAACCATGTCCTCGGCCATGCAATAGCGGCAGCGCATGTCGCAGCGATCGGTTAGCGACAGGCGCACATAATCGATGCGGCGGCCAAAGCCGTCGTTCATTACTCTGCCCGAGGAAACGCCTGCATCCATCGGTCCTCGCTAGACCCAAGATGCCATTTCAGCAATTGCCCAGTTGGCGGCAGCGCAATCGCGGGCTAGCAAAGGCAAAACGGGGGCATGCTTGACGCGATTTCCAACATCCGAAGCGTTGAGCACGCCGGTCTTCCTTGTGGCGGAGAGGAGGTCGGAGGCTTTGGCATCAGCGCTTGCCGAATTTGGCTACCGGGTTTTGGTGTCGGACGGCGCTATCGATGCGGCGGCGCGGTTTGTAACAAGCGGCGCGGCGGTCTGCATCATCGATCTCGACGGGCATCACAAAGTCGGTCTCGATGCGCTGACGGGAGCTGCGACGTTGCAGCGCGCAGCGACGTTGGTGCTTTCCGAACCCGGCGATGCGTCGCTCGACCGGCTGATCGCGGGCGGCGCGACGCATTACTTGCCGCGCCCCTTTATCGATGCTGATTTGTTACGCGCCCTGCGATTGGCAGACCGCCATGTCGAGCGGCTGCGCGGGCGGCGTGAACGGCGGGTCACGCGCGACCTGTCCTTTGCGGTCGAAAGTGAGCTCGGCGCGCGCGAACGGATTGCGGCGCGGTTGGCCGACGATCCCGCGCCGCTGGGATTGCTGCTGATTGCGTTCACCCGTTTTGACATGATCAACACGGCATTCGGCCGCGGGACGGGCGACGTCCTGCTCGACGCTGTTGCTGAAAGGATCGAACCGCTGGTCCGCGATCATGGCGGCGACCGCGGTTTCCTGACGCGGATGGGTGGCGCAGAGTTTATCGTCACGCTTGACGGCCTTGGTGCGGACCAGCGCGAGGCTTTAGCCAACCATATTGTCGAACGGATCGAGCGGCCGTTCCTTGCCGACGGGCACATGGTTTCGCTCGGGTGCCGGATCGGCATCGTCGAAAGTGCCGCCGGTGATAGCGCAACGCAGCTGTTGCGGCGGGCAGGGGCGGCATTGGCGGAGGCCCGCGCGTCCGAAGGGTCGCATGTCCGCGCCCTTAGTGCGGCGGACGAAGGCGCGGCACTATTTGATGTCAGCTTGCAAGCCGATTTGCGTAATGCGCTCGACCGCGACGAGATCGAAATTCTGTTCCAGCCGCAACTCTCGATTGCCAGTGGCCGCATGATCGGCGTCGAGGCGCTGGCGCGGTGGCAACACCCCGATCACGGCGAACTGGGCGCACAGACTTTGTTCGCGGTCGCCGAGCGCTCGGACTATCTGACAGCGCTGTCTGCGCATGTTCAGCAACGCGCGGCGACGCTGGCGGCGGCATGGCCCGACGTGCTGGGCAAGCTGCGGCTGGCGATCAATCTGACGGCCAGCGACATTGCGCGTGCAGGATTTGTCGACAGCTTTTTTGCAATGATCGACGCGAGCGGGTTTCCGCGCGAACGGTTGACGGTTGAAATTACCGAGAGCGGCTTGATCGAGGATCTGGGCGGTGCAGCCACTGTGCTGGCCGCGTTGCGCGCGGGCGGCTGCCGCGTGGCGATAGACGATTTCGGGACCGGCTATTCGAGCCTCGCGTATCTCAAGGCATTGCCGCTCGACTATCTCAAGATCGACAAGGATCTGGCGGCTGATATTTCAGGTTCGACGCGCGACCGGATTGTGGTGCGCGGGGTGATCGATATGGCGCGGTCGCTTGGCTTGGCCGTCGTGGCAGAGGGCGTCGAAACCGAAGCACAGCTGGCATTGCTGGCGGCGGAAGGCTGCAACTATTATCAGGGATTTCTGTTCGCCGAACCTGTCGGCATGGAGGAACTGATGCGGCTGGTCTCGGCTTAGGCCAGCAGTTTCGCCAGCCCTTTCGAGAGTTGCAGCGCGCCGTTGAGGCGGGATTTGGGGCCATCCCATTCACGCGAGATGCTCAGCTTCATGTCGGGGCGCAGTTTGGCAATCCCTTTTAGCCGGTCGACATAGGCAAGAAGGCCGTCGATGTTCGGAAAACTGTCATGCCAGAAACTGACCAGCGCACCTTTTGCGCCAACGTCGATTTTGGCAATCTGCGCCGCGCGGGCGTTAAGCTTGATCCCCATCAGCATCAGCAGGTTCTCGGTCGGATCGGGCAACGGACCAAAGCGGTCGATCATTTCCGCGGCAAACGCTTCGATTGCGCCTGCATCGCTCAAGTCGTTGATCCGGCGATACAGGCTCATGCGCAGGTCAAGGTCAGGGACATAATCCTCAGGGATGAGAATGGGCGCATCAACAGTGATCTGCGGACTGAGGTCAGCGGCGCGCGCCGCGACAATACCACCCGCCTTGGCTTCCATAATCGCTTCTTCAAGCATCGACTGGTACAGTTCAAACCCGACTTCGCGGATATGCCCCGATTGTTCGTCGCCGAGCAGATTGCCTGCCCCGCGAATATCAAGATCATGCGACGCGAGCTGAAACCCTGCGCCTAAACTATCAAGATCGCTGAGAACTTTGAGCCGCTTTTCTGCGCCTTCGGTCATCTGGCGACCGGGGGCCGTGGTCATATAGGCATAGGCGCGCGTCTTTGACCGGCCCACCCGCCCGCGCAACTGATAGAGTTGCGCAAGGCCAAAACGGTCCGCGCGGTGAATGATCAGGGTGTTGGCGCTCGGGATGTCGAGGCCGCTTTCGACGATGGTCGTCGAGAGCAGCACATCATATTTACGATCGTAGAAGGCTGACATGCGTTCCTCGACTTCGGTCGGCGACATTTGGCCATGCGCGGTGACCATTCGGACTTCGGGGATTTCCTTGCGCAGGAATTCCTCGATATCGGGCAAGTCGGCGATGCGCGGTGCGACAAAGAAACTCTGCCCGCCGCGATAATGTTCGCGCAGCAGAGCCTCGCGCAGGACGACCGGATCCCACGGCATGACATAGGTGCGCACCGCCAGACGGTCGACCGGTGGGGTCTGAATGACCGACAGCTCGCGCAGGCCCGACATCGCCATTTGCAAGGTGCGCGGGATGGGTGTGGCGGTGAGCGTGAGCATATGGACGTCGGTCTTGAGCGCTTTGAGTCGCTCCTTGTGCGTGACGCCGAAGCGTTGTTCTTCGTCGACGATGACGAGGCCGAGGCGCTTGAATTCCAGCCCCTTGGTCAGGAGCGCATGCGTGCCAATAACGATGTCGATGCGCCCGTCGGCCATGCCTTCTTTGGTCGTCTTGGCTTCTGTGGGGGGCACAAGCCGCGACAAGCGACCGACGTTGAGCGGAAAACCCTGAAAGCGTTCGACAAACGTCCGGTGATGCTGGCGGGCGAGCAAAGTTGTCGGACAGATCAGCGCCACCTGATGCCCCGCCATTGCTGCCGTAAATGCCGCCCGTAGCGCCACTTCGGTCTTGCCAAAGCCGACGTCGCCGCAGACCAGCCGGTCCATCGG
>JANOZQ010000335.1:0-1512 GCA_031429555.1 Sphingomonas sp.
CGGGGTTCCAATCACCGAACAGCACGTTATTGGCACCGGCCCCATGGACGTCACGATTACTCCCCTGTCGCAAGCCGACCCCAACGCCGTTGAAGCTCTGCTCGATGCGGCATTTGGCACGGACCGGCATAGGCGCACGGCCTACCGAATTCGGGCGGAAATGGCGGCGATTCCAGCGCTCAGCTTCGCAGCGTTTGATGGTCGTAAGCTCGTCGGCACGCTCCAAAGCTGGCCGGTTTGCATCGGCACCACACCCCTGACGCTGGTCGGCCCCGTCGCGGTCGATCCGCTTGTCCAACGCGGCGGCATTGGTCGCATGCTGATGACCACCCTCATCGACACCGCGCCAGACAGCCCCATGACCATGATCGGCGACCCTGAATATTACGGTCGCTTCTTCGGCTTCACCGCCGACGCCACAGGCGGCTGGCACGTCCCCGGCCCTGTCGAGCGGCACCGCTTGCTGGCGCGATGTGCCGAAGGGTTGCCCAAGACGGGCATGCTCGGCCCCCGCGCCTTTGCGCTTGCGGAGCCAAAGGCATAGAGCAGGGCGATGCCCATGCTGCCCGCCCCCGACCTGTCCACCATGTCGCTCGCCGAAGTCGCAAAGGCACTCGCCGAACAGCGCTTGCCCCCCGTCGACCAGTGGCACCCGACACATTGCGGTGACAGCGAGATGCGTATCGCGCGCGACGGCACCTGGTTTCATCAGGGGTCGCCGATTGGCCGTGAAGCCATGGTCCGGCTTTTTTCCACAATACTGCGCCGCGAAGCCGACGGCAGCTATGTCCTCGTCACGCCTGGTGAAAAGCTCGACATCATCGTCGAGGATGCCCCCTTCATTGCCGTCGAAGTCAAAAGCGACGGCATCGGCAAGGCATGCAAACTCACATTCCGTCTGAACACGGCGGACCTTATCGTCGCCGGCCCCGGTCACGCCCTGCGTTTCGACGACACACCTTATGTCCACGTCCGCGGCGGCATGGACGCCAAAATCGCGCGGCCCGTCTATTATGAACTCGCCAACCTTGCCCTCGATGAAGGCAACACGCCGAACGGTTTGTGGAGCGACGGAATGTTCTTTCCGATGGCGGCTGCATGACGCTGGCAGGGCGGCTGCGTGCATCACTTGCGGAAACGGCAGACCATCCGGTCCCCTATATCAGTGACATGCGCGAGCGGCCCGATGGCCCGGGAATTGCTGCCGCCGTTCTGATCGCCCTTACCGACCGGCCGAGTCACAAGGGGGATGGGCCAGGCCTCATCCTGACGCAGCGCCCCGACACGATGCGCCGCCATCCGGGCCAGGTTGCTTTCCCCGGTGGCCGGGTCGATCCCGAAGACGAACACGCAATCGCCGCCGCCCTGCGCGAAGCCGAGGAGGAAGTTGCCCTCTCTCGCGCACAAGTCAACGTCATCAATACCCTGAATACCTACCGCACTGTCACCGGCTTCGATATCACGCCCGTCCTCGCGGTCATCCCGCCCGACCTCCCGCTCGTCCCCCACGTC
>JANOZQ010000336.1:0-3554 GCA_031429555.1 Sphingomonas sp.
CCGCGCAACCCAGCCCCAGATCGGGATGCGAATCAGCTCGGCCTTGAACACGGTAGCGGGGCGATCAATCAGACGCAGGATCTCGATCGCCTCGAGCATCGATTCATGCTTCATCGCAATAATGCAGGCACCGGTCGGGAATTGCCCCTCGACAACAACACGGATGCCAAGAATCCAGCGAACGCACCAGTAATGATATTTCGCCCACCGCCGAGAACCCGCGATCACGCCTTCCTGACCGAACAGCGCGCCAAGCCCCGCTGCAATCACAACCGGAATGCTGCCCAGATAAAAGATAATCGTAAACAGGACCGAACGAATGAACGTCATAAGCCCGTCAGCACCGCGACCCGGCGGAAAAGATATTTGTTATATTCGCGCAGCAGCACAGCAAGGCTTGCATCGCTGCGCACGGCGTCGGGCAAGACCGTCGCTGTATCGCCCAGCGCGCGTTCCAGTTCGAATTGCGCGCGCGGCATATGCCAATCAGATGTGACGAGCCTGACGCTTTTATATTTGTGGCGCCATACCCACGCCGTCGTTTCATTGGCATTCGAGCGCGTATCGCTCGCTTCGCGGCCAAGATCGACGCAGCAGGCCATCGTTCTCAACGAAACATGCTGGGCCTCTGCAAGTTCGGCAGGCTTTACCTGGCGGTCAACGCCAGTGATCAGCATACGCCGCGCGCGGCTCTTCGCGATAAGGTCCATGCCACGCGCGATGCGACCCTGCGCGCCGGTGGGCACAACAATGCCGTCGGTTTTTGTTTTTCCTGCGGGCAGCGGCAACAGGATGACGAATAGGGCAAAGCCAAGCGCCCACGCAACCAATGCCAATGCAAGGATGCGGCGGATCATCGCATCACCGCTTGCGGGCGGATGTGCGCAATCACCGCATTTTCCCCAGGGCGCGGACCACAGTCACCCGCGCGGTCAGAATTGACAACAGCACGGCAGCGATGGGAAGCAGCGCAATCACAAGCCAGCCCTTCCAGCCCAGCCCGCCATTATCAAGCAGTGCTGCGCCGACATTTGCCATTCGCCCGCCGACCCCGAACACGACCAGTGCGCCGCAAATGCAGCCGAGCAGACTGCCGAACAGCGCATCAAGTGCCGCCCGACGTTGAAACAGGCGCGCCACCTGAACATCGGTAGCGCCCATCAAGTGCATGATATCAATGGTTGGCCGGTGCGTGACCAGCGCCGTGCGCGCGGCCAGCACGACTGCTGCGGCCATCGTTGCCGCCATCAGCGCGACCAGCGCCACCGATAGCCATCGCAGCGTCGACAACAACCCCTGAAGCGGGCCGAGCCATTGGGCATGCGCATCGACGCGCGCAGAGGGAGCAATGGCCTTCACTGAGTTGGTAACCTCTTCCATGCCACGCGGGTCCGTGGATCGCATCGCCACATCAATCAACGTCGGCACGGGCAAATCAGCATCGAGGCCGTCTTGACCAAGCCACGGCGCCAGCAATTCGCGCATCCGCCGGTCATCGACGCGCGCTGCCTGCGCCACAGGACCAAGTCGCGCAAGTTCGGCGAGCACGGTGCGCGTCTGGCGATCCCGGATGTCGGGGTTCGGCTCAACAATCTGGATCGTCATTTTTCCAGCAAGCTGGTCGCCAAGGCCCGACGCGGCATTGCCGAGTGCCAATCCTGCGCCTGCCGCCAGCACTGTCAGAAATGTCATGATCGCAATCACCCACGGCATTGGTCCTGCCAGCCGCCCCTCGGGCAACAAGCGCCGGTCAGCAGAGGTCGCAACCAGCCGGTTACTCACGCGTCTTCGCTTAATGGCGGATATTTCAGTGCACCGGTCGGGTCCGATAGCCGCCCCCTGTCCAGCCGCATCATCTGTGCAGTGCCGACACGGCTGAGCAAGTGAAGGTCGTGCGTCGCCACCACGACCGTCGTACCGAGGCGGTTAAGACCATCGAACAGATGCAACAAGCGCTGTGCCATGTCCGGATCGACGTTACCGGTCGGCTCGTCTGCCACGAGCAAGTCGGGCCGTCCGATCACCGCCCGGGCGATGGCGACACGCTGCTGTTCTCCACCGGAAAGCGTCGCGGGACGGGCATCGGCGCGGTCTTGGAGACCGACCCACGCCAGCATTTCACGGACCGGTGCCGCAATCTCGCGCTCGTCCGTTCCCGCCACACGCAGCGGGAGTGCGACATTGTCGAAAGCGGACAAATGCTGGACGAGGCGGAAGTCCTGAAACACGACGCCGATCCTCCGCCGGAATACGGGCAGCCGGTCGCGCGGCGCCGCGACGAGGTTTTCGCCGAACATGCGGATCTGCCCGCGGCTGGGGCGCTGGGCAAGATACAGCAGCTTGAGCAATGACGTCTTGCCCGCGCCTGACGGGCCGGTCAGGAAGTAAAACGCGCCGCGCGTCAGCGAAAAGCTGAGATCGGAAAGCGTTTCGGCCCCTGTGCCATAGCGCAAGCCGACATTTTCGAACTGGACAATATTACTCACGGTCCCCGCGCCCGATGCTCTTCACTCGCAATGCCATCGCACGGCAAAGGCGCATCCGTAAAGGGAAGCGCTTGCCAGCGGCGCGTTCGCAGTGCTTAGATAGTGGCTGATTACGCCCCCAGAGTATCGCGTCTGCAATGATCCTGTCCTGTCCCGCCTGCCGAACCCGCTATGTTGTGCCCGACAGCGCGGTGGGACCATCGGGGCGTCAGGTCCGTTGTGCCTCATGTCGCCACAGCTGGTTTCAGGAACCGGCGCCGCTTGATCTGGTCGAGCGCTCGGTGCAGGCAACGCCGCCAACTGCTGCCCCCGTAGCAAAGCCGGAAACGCCGGCTTTTGTCCCGCCACCGACTATGCCAACCCCCGTCGAGGTTGTGCCGACGCCCGACCCGGCTCCCCAAGATTACGACGCCTTTGCGCCCGCGCCGCCGTTTCGTCCGCGCCGTAATCCGGCAAAACGCTGGACGCTGGTTGCAGCGGCAGTCGCACTGTTGTTGCTGGGCGGGATTGCTGCCGTGCAATTCTTCGGCACACCGACATTTTTAACCAGCCTGCTGGCGCGCGCAGGCCTTCCGGGTGGCCAGGTTGACGTGCCGCTGCTCCTCGAAGTACCGCGCAAGCCCGAACGCCGCGAACTGCCCAGCGGTAATGAGCTTTTCGCACTGACTGGCCGCATCGTAAACCCGACCGACAGCGCGCAGCGGATACCCGACATTCTGGCCGAACTGCGCGATGCCCAAGGGCGCGTTGTTTATGGCTGGACGATCACACCGCCCAAACGGACCATCGAGGCGCGCGGCAAAATCGAATTCGATTCCGCCGAAATTGATGTGCCCAAGGGATCGAAGAAGCTCAATCTCAGCTTCTCGGGTGCGCCCCCTAAAGATGTGGCCAAATAGGGGCATTGCGGGCGGGCATCGGCTTTGCTAATGGCGCGCCCCTACCCGCTGTCCTTTATCCGACAGCTGATGGCTGTGCGGCCATGGCGGAACTGGTAGACGCGCAACGTTGAGGTCGTTGTGGGCGAAAGCCCGTGGAAGTTCGAGTCTTCTTGGCCGCACCAGTCAC
>JANOZQ010000337.1:0-6699 GCA_031429555.1 Sphingomonas sp.
CGACGCAACGACGAGATCGATCACCAGAAACGGCAGAAAAATAAGAAATCCGATCTGGAACGCCGTCTTGAGTTCACTCGTCACAAACGCGGGGAGCAAGATTGAGAACGGAACATCCGCAGGCTTGGCGACTTTGGGCGCTTTGGCCAGTTTGAAAAACAGATCGAGATCGGCGCTACGTGTTTGCCCGATCATGAATTTGTGCAGCGCATTGCCACTCCGCGCGACCGCTTCCTCGACCGGTATCTGCTTAGCCTGATACGGCTGATACGCCATGCGGTTCACTTCATCGACCACCGGTCGCATGACAAACAGTGACAGGAACAGCGCGAGGCCGACGAGAACCTGATTGGGCGGCGTCTGCTGCAACCCCAGCGCCTGCCGCAGGATCGACAGCACGATAATGATCCGCGTGAAGCTTGTCATCATCAACAGGATCGACGGCAGTACCGCAAGCACGGTCATCAACAGCAAAAGCTGCAAAGACAACGCCAGCGGCTGCCCGCCGTTCAGCGCACTCAGCGGGGTGGCAAGTTCGGTCACCACCCTCCTCCAGTGCGGCGGAGGGTAGCAGAGAAACTCCCGGACGCATCCCCGAGCGGAGCCGAGGGGCCCGTTCGAGCGAAGTCGAGAACCGTCGATGGCGGATGCCTCGGCTCCGCTCGGCTCTGACCCTCGACTTCGCTCGGGGAAGCGGGAGATGCAGTTTTCAGCACCGATATGCCGCTGCGCGAAACGCCGATCAGCATGCGGTCGCCATCAATTTCAACCAGCATCAGCGTCGATCCCGCACCGACCGTCTGCCGCCCGACCACGCGGATCGGCTGCACGGTGCCCAGCTTCAGCCCGCCGCCCTTCGCCGCGCGCAAGACAACAAGCGTGCCGACGGCGAGCCCGCACACACCGAACAGCGTCAACAGATAAGAAAAAATCACTGTCGCCGTTCTTTGCGCGGGGCCGCCATCTCGGCATCGACAATCTCTGTAATCCGCACCCCGTAATGGTCGCCTGCGTTCACAACTTCGCCGCGCGCTATCACAGTCCCGTTCGCAAGAATGTCGACAGGTTCGTCAATCGGCCGGTCGAGCTCGATCACGGCGCCCTGTTTCATGTCGAGCAAATCCTGCATCGTCCGCGAAACCGATCCGATTTCCACCGACAGCCGCAACGGGATCTGCGCAAGCAGCCCCCATCCGGCAGCACCGTCTGCGACTAAATCCTGGCTCATATCTGAAACTCCGTCCGGTTGATGGTAATGGCCGCGCGGCCCTCGCGCGCGTCGGCTAAGCCGGTCGCAATGCGGTATCCGCCTGCGATAAGGGCAACTTCATTGAGATTGGGGATCGGAATGACCGAGCCCGGCACCAGCCGCGCGACCTCGCCCGCCGACAACGTCGGTCGTGCCAACACGCAGCGCACATTGATACGCGCATTCGAGACGGCGTCGCTCAGGCGTTCTGCCCACCCCACGTCGGCGACGGGGCCGCCCGCCATTGTTTCAATGGAAGCAAGCGTGCGGACGGGCACGCAGAAGCCAATGGCGCCAAGCGACATATCACCAACTGTCACTTCAAATCCGCACGCCAGCGACATGGCTTTCATCGCCACCGCTTCGGCCGGCACATCTGTTGCGCCGAGGACAATGACGTCCGCACCCGGCAGCGCAGGCGCAATTGCTTCGGCAAACATCGTGGCGATCCGGTATCCGAATCGCGCAGCTAGCCGTGTCGGGGCGGGCGTTACCGGTGCCGGTTCGCTGCCGTCACCGCCATAAGCATGTTCGACAACCGCATGAAGCACCGCATCGGGAATGCCGATCAGCCCATGGGCCCCGTTGACCGAAACAACAATATAACTTGAGACCGGCCCCATTGACGCAAGGCAATCGGCAAACGCCGCCTCAACACATCCGCCGAGCCTAATCGAAAACGGTGCGCCCAAAGCATCGTCGGGCACCACGCGCAACGCGCGTTCGAAGCGCGTGACAAACCCTGCCGACGGGCGGTCAGTTGCAGGAAAAACAACGGGAGCCAGCGGCGCACCCAACATCACTGCACCACGAAACTGGTAAAATAGACAGTATCAATCCCGGCAATTTCACCGCGTTCCTTCAACGTCTTGTTAAGCCTATCCTTGAGCAATGCCGCCAGTTTCTGCTTGCCATCAATGGTCGCCACCGCGTCGTAATCCTGATCGGCAACCGTCAGCAGCGTCGTCGAACGCAACGCCATCTCATGCGTTTTTAACGCCTCGACAAACTTCTCGTCATAAAATGTCCCAAGCGAAATCGAGAGTTGCACGAACTGGGTCGAATCCTTCAGGTTCGACGTAAACGGCTGCTGCAACGCGAAATAGCTCGCAGCATATGCGCCTTCCGCACCGCCTTCACGTTTCACTTTCTTCGGCGCATGCGGATCTTCTTTCGGCGCGCCTTCATGGCCGCCCGAAAAAATCTCCGGCTTCATCGCATACAGCCCACCGCCCACGCCCGCACCGCCGACGACAAGGCTGATAAGAATGGGCATCATCTTGCCGATTAAGCCTTTCTTCTTCACTGGCTTTTCGGCCTTCGCGTCGTCACTCATCACCAACTCCTTCAAGCAAATCGACCGGCCGCAACGGTTGCGCGTTCGGTCAGGATTTCATAGGTTTGCTCGGACAGCCGCCGTGGCGGCACCGGTGCACGCGATTGGCGCGAGCGCTGATCGGGCGCATTCATATCCACCGTCACCTGCACAAACGGCGCTGCGCCGCGACTGTCGTTCAGCAGTGGCTCGGCGGCCCGAACCGCCTGGACCGCCGAATGTGATTCAACGCCCAACCGCAAACTTGGTCCCGCGTCCGTGCGTTCGATTGTCACCGCAACCGGCCCCAGAATGTCGGGCCGGACGTTGAAACGGACATCACGGTCAGCCGATAGCGCCATCACATCACGCGCGATCTGCATCAACATCGGCGCAAAAACGGGACCGCGTTCAACAAAAGTTGACTGGGATTTATCCGCAACTGACATGCCGAGAGCTGGCGCCCCGCGTGGCTCAGTCGGTGCCGAAACCTGCACCTCAACCCTATCAATTTGTGCCGCATACTTGGGGACGGAAACCTCCCCGGCAACGACCTGCTCTGCTGACGGGGCGGCGATCTGTGGCAAAGCAATTTGCTTTTCGGGGCTTGGCACCGCAACCGGCACTTCGCCCACCCGATGTTCAACCTGTAGCTTTGGAAAATTCGGCAATTCGGCTGGTTCGGACAAGATTTGGTCAAGGCGAAGCAACTCGTCATCCGAACTTTGCTTTGCCGTGCTTGCGACTTTTTCCGGCACCTCTTTTGCTGGAGCAGCCGTCAGTGCGTTCGCCTTCAAGGCAACCGGCAAACCATCGCCCTGAACCACAACCTCGGCGCAATCGGTTTTGCTTAGATCAGTAATCACAATCGGTGTCGGTATGGCCGATTTCGTGATTTGGGCACCAGGCTGAACGGCTTCGGGCACTGGCGCCGTCGTTGCAGTCAAGTCGGCATCAACCGGTTGCACCAAGTGCGACGACTGCGGTTCGATTTGAACCGCCATCCCCTGACCAACCGGGGCAACAGCCTTCAGAATCGATGCAAACGCCGTTGCCTCGGCATCGGCTTTCGGCCCGGCGGCAAGGGTCAGCTCGGGTGTCGGTGCGGCACCGATGACGGGTGCGGCAATCATGGCTTGACCTTCGCCAACGGAATGATGGATTTTGCCTCATGCCGGCGCAGATCCGCACGATCCCCAGCACGGCGGATATCAATTGCGGCATCAAGCGCACGCATCGCGGCCTTGCGTTCAACGGCAGCATCCTGACGTGCTGCAAATGCAAGCTCTGCCCGGTGACGCGCCAATGCACCCGCCGCACGCATCCGTTCAGCCAGTTCGAGCTGGGCTGCCAAAATGCCACCAGCCGCAAACCCTTCTTGGGGCACCAATATCCGCGAAGCGCCATCAATCCGGTCAACAAGCATTGCATGGTCCGCAGCGCGGGCCGCGCTTTCGCCGAAAATTCCCGATGCATTCCGGCTGGCGACGCGACGGACCTTGATGAGTTTATCGAGGCGCGATGTCATAAGCCAAACTCGG
Organism: Sphingomonas sp.; assembly: GCA_031429555.1. Lineage (GTDB taxonomy): Bacteria > Pseudomonadota > Alphaproteobacteria > Sphingomonadales > Sphingomonadaceae > Sphingomonas_O. Next base: position 4,106 of record JANOZQ010000337.1, read on the forward strand.
CGATCAGGCGTGCCACCGCCGCTGCGGATTGTTCATGTGCGTCAACCGGCTGCGATAGAAAATCGAGAATGGCCGAACGCGCCTCAAGCGCCTCGTCGATCATTGGATCGGCACCGGCGCGATACGCACCCATCAGCACAAGATCGCGGTTTTCGTCGGCAACTGACCACAATCGCCGCACGCGCGATGCTGCGGCTTTATGATCAGGTGAAACAATATCCGCCATCACCCGGCTCAGGGACCGGCCAATATCGATTGCCGGAAATATGCCCTGCTCGGCCAGCGACCGCGAGAGGATGATATGTCCGTCGGCAATCGCACGGCCCGCATCAACGATGGGATCATCGACATCGTCGCCATCGGCCAGAACCGTGTAAAGCGCCGTAACCGAGCCGCCTGTGGCCGCGTCGTTGCCACACCGCTCGAGCAGCGCCGGGATCATCGCCAACGCAGACGGGGGATAGCCCTTCATCGTGGGGGTCTCGCCTGTGGCGAGCCCGAGCTCGCGCTGGGCATGCGCCACACGCGTCAGGCTGTCGATGATCAGCAATACATTCTTTCCCTGCCGGCGGAAATGTTCGGCAATCGTCGTTGCCCGCTGTGCCGCACGGATTCGCAGCAACGGCGAACGGTCCCCGGGCACGGCGACAATGACTGTATGCCTGTGCGCATCCGTCGTACGCGTCGCCGCCACAAAATCGGCAATCTCGCGGTTGCGCTCGCCAACCAGTCCGACGACAACGACATCGGCGTCGGCACCATCAATCATCTGGCGGATCAATATCGATTTTCCGACCCCCGACCCGGCCGCAAGAATAACGCGCTGACCACGCCCGAGCGTCATCAATGCGTCGATCGCGCGCACGCCCGTGCCGAACGGGACACGGACGGAACTCTTGGTCAGCGGATTGCTGATCGCGCCGCGCACATCGCGTTTCTGGTCACAAAGAACCGGTCCCACGCCGTCTATCGGCACACCCGCACCGTCAATGACGCGTCCGAGCAGCGCATCACCGACCGCTGCAAGCATCGATGAGCCCGTTGCAACAACCCGTGCCCCCTGCGCCGGTGACGCATCGGTTGACAGCGCAACCAGAATTGCGTCTTCACCGTCGAAGCCGATGACTTCGGCGGGCATATGTCCGTCGATAATCGCCCCGGTGCCGACGGCGCATGAAAACCCTTGGGCAACAAGCACCGATCCGCGTGCACCGGTCAAGCGCCCGACTGGAGTCGATGCCACGCGCGTGGGCCGGCAAGCGTCCAGCGCACGTTCGGCAACGGCAAGCGCGCTCACAGGATTATTCCCAAAGCCGCGATCTCGGCGCGAAGTCGACCCAGTGCCGTCCGCACTCCGTCCTCGATTGTGCCATTCCCCAATCGCGCTTCAACCATGCCGCGAGCCAATGCGTGATCGCCGACAAGTTGAAACGGCAACCGCTCGTCATCCAGCAGCGGCAAGTCATCCGGATTTACAGCGAGTATGGCCTCGGCTTCGGTCGCAATAGTCGCGGCCAGCGCGGCTGCCCGCTCGTTCAACAAGGCCGCATCAATCGGCGCATTGCCAACTATATCAGTCACCAGTCGTTCGACGGCAGACACAATCAATTCGGTCAAGACCGATGGCGACGGCGCCTGTAGACTCTCAAGCGATCCCGCGAGTTGCAGCATTGCTTCGCGCTCGCCCGCCAGTTCCGCCTCGACCGTCCGCCGTCCCTCGGCAACGCCACGCGCAAAGTCATCGTCAACTGGCAGTCCCACCCGCTCGGCGGGCCAGAAATCGGCGCGTTCCCACATCTTAGACATAAGCGGCGTTCCCGCCGATCTGGAGCGACCCGTCGTTTTCCATCTGCCGGACGATGCCGACGATGGCTTTCTGCGCGGATTCGACTTCGGCGAGCGCGACCGGTGCAGCCTCGGCCAGTTCGTCGCGGATCGTGTCCGCGGCGCGCGCCGACAATCCCGCGAGCATCTTCTCGCGCTCGGCTTCGGTCATCGTCCGCATCGCCAGCACCAGCACGGTCGCATCGACCGCACGAACGACCGCACTCAAATTCTTCGCATCAAGTTTCAGGACGTCCGCAAAGATAAACATCTCGTCGGCAATTTCCTGTGCCAGCGCTTTGTCGCGCTTGCCGATGGCACGGAGCAGGATCTGGTCTGTTGGCTTGGGCATTTTGCTCAGGATTGCGGCCGCCGCCGTTACACGCGCCGATCGTTCGACCGGTACCGGCGCAGGCTTGGCCGCCCCGTCGCCCAGAAAGCGTGCCAATTCCTCGATGGCAATCGGCCCGATATTGCCAAGCCGAGTCATCCGGCGCACCAGATCTTCCTGCCGCGCGGGGGACAGCCCCTGGATCAGTGCGGCCGCCCGTTCGGGTTCGATGTCGGCAAGAATTGCAGCGCCGACTTGCGGGTGCTCGATCTCGATAACCGCAATGACTTCCTCATCGCGCATCCACTTCAGCGGTGTCAGTTGCGCGGTGGGTGCCGGCGCGAGTTTGGCCATCACCGCATCGCCGCGGTCATCGCCCAATGCCTTGGTCAAAACCGAACGCGCCCGTTCGGTGCCGTCGACCCGCATTGAGCTGTGC
>JANOZQ010000338.1:0-1804 GCA_031429555.1 Sphingomonas sp.
GCTTTTGCGGCGCGCCGTGCGCTCGATCGCGGCGTCGCATTGGGCTATATCGAAGGCGAATTGCGCGCGCGTTTTGGCCCCACACAGCCGCGCGCGGTTGCGGCGATCATCGCGGGGGCGCAAGCGCCGGTGACTGTCGAAGCGTTGCACCAAGGGTTGACGGCAATTGCCCCCGACCTTGTCGGCGGCGGGGCGAATGAAGGGTGGTGGGAGTCGACCCGCCGGACCCTTGGCAGCCTTATCGTCGTCCGCAAACAGGGCACGGAATCGCCTGCGGCCGATGATCGCGTCCAGCGCGCGCAGCTTCGCCTTGAAGGGGGGCAAGTCGAAAGTGCGCTCGCCGAAATCGCGCGGCTTCCGGCGCGGGCAAAGGCATCCGACTGGATGGCGAAAGCGCGCCGCTATATCGAAGCACACCGCGCGCTCGACATTATCGAAGCCGCCGCGCTGACCGACACCCCGAACATCGAGCCTGCCCCAGTCGCGGCACCGGTGACCGGACCAACACTCTAAACAACAGGAAGACTATTGTGACGATCGAAGCCGAATGGTGGGACTATGAAGACGCCGACGAAATGGCGCAGGCCGTGGCGGGCGACGTCGGCTTTATCATCGATTCAGCGCTCGACGGGCATGATCGCGCGCTGATTGCGCTGCCCGGTGGCAAGACGCCCTATGCCGCGCTGAAGGCATTGTCGGAGCAGAAGCGCAACTGGAAGGATGTGACGATCATCCCGACCGACGACCGCATTGTCGATGTGACCAGCGAATTGTCGAACGTCGCGATGCTGGCGAAATTGTTCCTGCCCAAAGGCGCGCGGGTGATCCCGCTGACGGGGGCCACGGCGGCGGATTACAAGATGAGCGGGAAGGCCGCGGATGCGCGGCTGGCTGACCTGCCGTGGCCACCAGATTTGGTCTGGCTCGGCATGGGCGCCGACGGGCACACCGCGTCGATTTTCCCCGGGCCCGATCTGGACGAGGCGCTCAATGGACCCAAGGAGCGCCGTGCGTTGGGTGTAATGCCCGATCCGTTGCCGCCCGAAGCCCCCGTGGCGCGGGTGACGCTGTCGAAAGCGTCAATCCTCGCGGCGCGGGCGATGCTGATCACGATTTCGGGCGACGCGAAGAAGGCTGTTCTGGAGCGCGCTATTGAAGATGGGTCGGGCTCTGCGCTGCCGATCGGGCGGGTGCTGGCGGATTGTGAGCTGGCGGTGGATATTCACTATCTGGGCGATTCGTGAGCGTAACCGAACGACCCGCCTATGACGCAAGCCTGACCGACCACGGGTTCGAGCCATTGATCGCAAAGGGGCTGACCTATCCGCTCGGCGAATATGCGCCGGGTTATGGCGATGTGTTTCCGATTGCCGAGGGGGTTGGCTGGACACGATTGCCGGTGCCGGGGTTGCTCAAGCATATCAATGTCTGGGTGCTGGAAGACGGCGATGGCGTTGCGATTGTCGACACAGGGCTGAACATCCCTGCCAGTAAGGAAGCATGGGAGCGCGCGCTCGGCGGACGACGCGTGACGCGCGTTTTCGCAACGCATTACCACCCCGATCACATTGGCTGCGCAGGCTGGCTGTGCGCAACGCATGGGGTGCCGTTGTGGATGAACCGCACCGAATATCTGCTGACGCGGATGCTGATGGCCGATGTCCGCGATGAACCGCCGGTCGAGGCTGTTGACCAGCTGATCGGGGCGGGTTGGAATAATGCGCAAGTCGCGGCGATGAAAGCGCGCGGCTGGGGCAATTTCGCGCGGATTGTCTCGCCGCTCCCCGTCGGTCATATCCGCATG
>JANOZQ010000339.1:0-12418 GCA_031429555.1 Sphingomonas sp.
CATCTGCAGGCAATCCAGCTGCGACCAGTCCGGCCACCAGTGCGTCGTAGATCGCCCGGTTTGTGTTGACCGCTTCGGAGCCTCCACGCAGGATGGCAGCATTGCCCGACATGACGCACAACATACCCGCGTCCGCTGTCACGTTCGGGCGGCTTTCGTAGATGATCCCGATCACGCCCAAGGGCACGCGGACGCGCGACAGCTTCAAGCCGTTGGGGCGCTCGCTTTCCTCGATTATCGCGCCCACCGGGTCGGGCAGTACCGCGATGGCGTCAACAGCTGACGCAATCCCCTCGATCCGTGCCGCGTCCACAGTCAGCCGGTCGACCATCGCGGCGGCCATGCCGCTTGCTTTTGCCGCTGTGACATCAACGGTATTTGCGGCGATAATCGCATCGCTCGACGTGCGTAGTTGTGCCGCTGCCGCAATCAAACCGGCCGCTTTCCTTGACGTCGCCATGCCCGACAGCAGCTGCGACGCCGCCCGCGCCCGCGCGGCCATGTCGTCAATCAACGCTTGCGGCTCCATCAGAAATCGACTTTGTCGTAATCGGCAGGCGGCGCGATCACACCCATCCGCTCAGCGAGCAGCGGCCGGAAACTGGGTCGCGATTTCAGCCCCGAGTACCATGCCCGCGTCTGTTCATGCGCGCGCCAGTCGATCCCGCCCAGATAGTCCGCGACCGAAATATGCGCCGCCGCCGTAAGATCGGCGAGGCTCAGCGACGACCCGCCCAACCAGTTGCGGTGATCGAGCAGATAGTCGGCATAATCGAGCATGTTGTTCGCCGCCTTCATCGCCTCGCGAAGTGCGGTCGTATCGGGCGTTGCGCGGTGGACGATGCGTTTGAGCATCCGCTCCATCATCAGCGGCGCAACAACCGCACCGTGGAACTGCTCGTCAAACCATGCCGACAACCGCCGGATTTCGGCGCGATTGATCGCAGTCCCCGTTATCATCGGAGCCTGTTCGACCGTTTCTTCGAAATATTCGCAGATCGCGACAGAATTGATCAGCGTGATGTTCTTCTCGCTCTCGACGAGCACCGGCGTTTGTCCGGCAGGGTTCAGGTCAACAAACTCGTCGCGCCGTTCCCACGGATGTTCGCGGACCAGTTCATAGCCAATGCCTTTTTCACCCATGAGCAAGCGGACCTTGCGCGAAAAGGGGCAGAGCGGGAATTGGTGAAGCAGCCACATGTGAGTCGCTTAGGCGAACAAAGGCGGTTGCGAAAGTGTATTGATTGGCGGGTGGCGTGTATATATATTAGCAATAAAGGAGTGAGTTATGGCCTTCAGTGTCCGAAATGCCGTCGTAGAGCGCAAAGCCCGCGCTTTCGCCGCCGCGCATCACACAACACTGACTGGTGGGCTTGAACTGGCGCTCGACACCGCGGTTCAGAACGAAAAGCGTGCACGCGAGGCTGAGTATCACGCGTTCAAAGCAAAGATTCGCGCCATTCAGGATCGTGTGGCGAAATTGCCCGATAGTGGGCTCACCGAAGACGAGATTATGGGCTGGGACGAAAACGGACTGCCAACTTGATCGCAGTGGACACGTCCGCGCTCGTAGCGATCCTGTTTCGAGAGCCGGAGGCCGATGCTTTTGAAAAGATTCTCTTTGATAACGATGTCAAACTAATCGCAACCCCCACCGTGCTGGAACTCGCCGTGGTTCTGGAAAACCGCCGCGGTCAAGCCGCGCGCGAAGACGGGGAAGTGTTGATCACCGATAGCGGACTGGAGATTGAGGCTTTTACAGCCGATCACTGTGCGTTGGCAATTGAGGCTTTTCTACGCTTTGGCAAAGGCCGTCACCCGGCCAAGCTCAACTTTGGCGATTGCATGTCCTACGCCCTCGCCAAATCGCTTGATGTCCCTTTGCTTTTTAAAGGCGGCGACTTCGGGCTGACCGACATCCGCAGCGCTGTTTAATCAGGCTCCCTCACCCTGAACATCGCCAGCGCCGCCAGAACCAAAGTCCCGCTTGCGAACGCCATTGTCCAGATTGGCTCACCCGGGAAATACGCTTTCATGATCGACCCCATGACTGTCGCGACGAGCAGTTGCGGGACAACGACGAACACGTTGAACAGCCCCATGTAAATGCCCAACTTGCGCTGCGGCAGGCTCGACGCGAGGATGGCATAGGGCATGGCGAGGATCGACGCCCACGCAATGCCGATGCCGATTTCGCTGATCAGCAACATCTGGGCATCACGGATGAAAAAGAAGCTCGCATAACCAGCCGCGCCGCACAGCAGGCCAACCATGTGCGTTTTCACTTTGCCGATCCTGGCCGCGAGCCACGGGAGCAACGCCAGTGCGGCCAGCGCGGCCACGCCGTTATACGTCGCAAACAGCGTGTTGACCCAGTTCGCCGCTTCCTGAAAGCGGGGCGCGGCGGCGTTTGGCGCATCGAACATATATTGTGCGACAATCGGCGTCGTGTTGATCCACATGATGAACAGCGCCGACCAGCTGAAAAACTGGACGAGCGCGAGCCGTTTCATCAGCGGCGGCATGCCCGAAAAATCACCGACGATATGGCCAAGCATCGAAGCGCCTTCGCCCGATTTTGCCATGTTGATCGCGATGATGCTGGCGATGCCGTAAGCGATCAGCAGCCCGCCGAGGAGGTAGACTTCTTTTTCGAGTCCGAACGCCGCGACGGCTGCCACGATTGCTGCACCTGCACCGATCCAAACGAGGCTGCTTGATGACGTCCGCGCCGCCAGCATGCGGAGGGTATCGCTCTGCTCTTCGGCGGATTGCGGCCCGTCGAATGCCGCCATTTCTTCGGGGCTGTATTCTTTGGTGCTGATGACGGTCCACATCACCGCAAGGAAAAGCGCGACACCGCCAAACCAGAAGGCATAGCGCACCGTGTCGGGGATCACGCCCGGAGGTGCGGCGTTCGACACGCCCGCCCATTCGAGGAACGCCGGAAAGATCGAACCGACGACGGCACCCGCGCCGATAAACGCTGTCTGCACGGCATAGCCCATGCTGTGCTGGTCCTTGCGCAGCATGTCGCCGACGAATGCGCGGAACGGCTCCATCGAGATGTTGAGCGACGCATCGAGCATCCACAGCATGACAGCCGCGAACAGCAGCACGTGCGCGAGCGGCATGACGACCAGCGCGAGGGCCGCCATGATCGCGCCCGCCAGAAAATAGGGCCGCCGCCGTCCGAGCCGCCCGAGCCATGTTTTGTCCGACATGTGCCCGATGATCGGCTGGACAAGTAGCCCAGTCAGCGGCGCTGCGACCCAAAGTGCTGGCAAATCATTCAGAATCTCGGGATTATTAGGAGACAGCGTCTGGAAAATCCGCGACATATTCGCATTCTGAAGGGCAAATCCGATCTGAATCCCGAAGAACCCGAACGAGATATTCCACAGGCCCCAGAAACCCTGTTTGGGCTTTTCCATCCGCATCATCCCTGATTTATCTTATGACGCCTTGCGTGGCAGACGTCGGCAGATGCGGCAAACCTATCGCATACGAATACATCATCCTGTCGACGACCGTCGCACCACCAGTCGTGCGGGGAGCATCCGGCTTTCGGCGGGCTCGTTGCGCACCAGCCTGAGCAATGTATCGACCAGCATCGCACCGGCTTCCCCGGGCTGCTGCGTCACCGTCGTCAGCGGCGGATTGGCGAGACCTGCGGACAATATGTCGTCAAAGCCGGTGACGGCAACATCGCCGGGAATGCTCAACCCCGCCTCCTGAAGTGCACGCATCGCGCCAAGGCCGATCAAATCGCTGGCGCAGACGATTGCATCAAAAGCCTCGCCGCGCGCAATCAAGCGCACGGCTGCGTCATGGCCGTCTTCCTCGCTGCTCAACGCGTCGACATGCAGCGTCAGTGTGCGCGGCAGACTGGCTTCGGCAAGCGCTGCCGCATAGCCATTGTGCCGGTCCAGAAACTCGGGCGTTGCGCTGGTTGCGGTGCCGATAAAGGCGATCCGCGTGCGACCCTGCCCGATCAGATGCGCCGTCACATCACGTCCGCCCTGGACATTGTCGCATCCGACCACGATTTCGCGCGCTTCGGGTTGCACTGACCCCCAGCGCACGAAATGCGTCCCCTGTTCGACAAGGACGCCGAGCCGCCGCTCATAGTCATGATAGTCGCCGTAACCGAGCAGGATGAGGCCATCGGCCTTGCGGCTGTCTTCATAATCGACATGCCAGTCACCCGACAGCTGCTGGAACGAAATCAGCAGGTCATAACCACGCAGCGCACACGTCCGCGTGATCGACCCGAGCATCGACAGAAAGAACGGGTTGATCAGCGAGTCGTCAGGGGTCTGGTCTTCGAAGAGCAGCAGCGCCAGTGTGTTTGAATGACCGGTGCGCAAGTTGGTCGCATTCTTGTCGACCTTGTAGTTCAGCTGCTTTGCAATCGCTTCGATCCGCATCCGCGTCGCTTCGCTGACCGATGTGCTGCCGCGCAGGGCGCGCGACACTGTCGGTTGCGAAACACCCGCCAGCTGGGCGATGTCAAATGATGTGGCCTTGTCCTGCATGGACGCGCGACGCTCTCCCTTGCCGGCATTGGCGATGTTGACCGCGCCTTATGCCCCTAGTCCGGCTAAGCTAACGCACATGGCACGCGGGGGATAGGGGCGGGGCAAATCAAATTGCAATCGATTGTTGCAAACTTGGAGACAGCCGCTAGCGTGACAAAAAGGGCGTGCCGCAATGACGGTTCGACACCTGAGAGGATGAGCGATGAGTCTGAAACCGCATCTGTCGTGGAGCCGCATTCTCCAGATGAATCTGGGTTTTCTCGGCCTGCAGTTCTCGTTCGGTCTGCAACAAGCGAACATGACGCCGATCTGGGCCTATCTCGGGGCGGAAGAGTCGAGCTTTCCGTGGCTGGGCATTGCCGGACCGCTGACCGGACTCATCGTTCAGCCGATTATTGGCGTGATGTCGGACCGGACATTGTCAAAATGGGGGCGGCGGACGCCCTATTTCCTGATCGGTGCGATCATGTGCACGTTCGGGCTGTTCTTCATGCCGCTGTCGCAAAGCATCGTGATGGCCTTTTCGATCCTGTTCATCCTCGACCTTGGCAACAATGTCACGATGGAGCCCTATCGCGCTTATGTGAATGACCGGCTGAACGAGGACCAGCGTGGTTTCGGGTTCCTGTCGCAAAGTGCATTTACCGGCCTTGCCCAATGCCTTGCCTATGCCAGCCCGTTTATATTGGTGACGTGGTTCGGCATTTCGAAGGATGCGGCACCGGGGCAAATTCCGGAATACACGCGTATCGCGTTTATCATTGGCGCTTTCCTGTCGATCGCAACGATCCTCTGGTCGATCCTGCGCGTGCCCGAGTTGAAACTGAGCGATGAGGAAAAGGCGCGCATTGCCGCCCTGCCCAAATCTTTCGCGTCCACTTTCACCGAAATAGCAGATGCGATCCGCGAAATGCCCTCGGCCATGCGGACGATGGCGTGGATGAGCGTTTTCCAGTGGTATGCCATGTGTTGTTACTGGGCCTATCGTGTGCCCGCTGTGTCAAAAGCGCTGTTCGGCACGTCGGATGCAAGCACAGCGCAGTTCCGCGAGGCGGATCTGCTGTCGGGGCCGATGGGGGCTTTCTACAATCTGGTCGCGTTCGGGACAGCGTTCGCGATGATCCCGTTCGCGCGGAAAATGGGTGCGTCGAAATTGCATGGCTGCGCCTTGGTGGCAGCTGGGCTGGGCATGATCCTGCTGCCGCAAACCGGCAATGTCGCCGTTATGTGGTTCGCGATGGCGCTGATGGGGCTGGGCTGGGGGTCAATTATGGGCAATCCCTATATCGTGCTGGCCAATTCGATCCCGCCCGAACGCACCGGCGTTTATATGGGCATTTTCAACATGATGATCTGCGCGCCGATGCTGCTGTTCGCCGCGACAATGACCTTCATGTACCAGCCGCTGCTCGGCGGTGATCCGCGTAATGTGTTGCGGTTTGGCGGGTTGCTGATGATCTGTGCCGCGATTGCCGTGTGGCGGGTGAAGCAGGACCGGCCAGCGGCGTTGGCACCGGCAGTTTGACGCGGCCAAGCCTCCACATTGCAATCGATTGTTGAAATTAACATTTGCATCGCTAAGGCGCGTTGCGACAACGGATAGGAAATGTGGTTTTGGCCGACGCGCGGCAAATGGAACAGGCGGCGCGCTGGTCGGCGGCTAATGTCGCGCGCATTGCCGATGCCGACGCGCCGACGATCCCCGTCATCGCTGCCGACGACGTTCGACCGCTGGTCCCCGGCCTCGACTTGTGGGATTCATGGCCGATCCAGACCCGTGACGGGCGCACGGCCAGTTTCGGCGGCGCGACACTGTGGATGATGCTGTCGTCGCGTGTGCTTCCCGATCCCGCGCTGCGCCACGGCGAAGCACGCATCAGACTGATCGCACAGTCCGGCGACAACTGGGTCGATTGCGGTAACCTTCTCCCCGATGGCTTTGGTCCCGGCACGCGCGAATGGGCGGGGTCGGCGATCCTCCACGATGATGGCCGCACGGTGACGCTCTACTACACTGCGACGGGTCGCCCCGGTGTGCCGTTTTCCTTCGAGCAACGCCTGTTCGAAACAACCGGCACCCTGCGCGACGACAATCGCGCCATCGGGGGCTGGTCAAAACCCGCCGAGATCGTTGCGAGCGACGATGATCATTACGTCGACACCCACGCGCATCAGGGCGTGCCGGGCCTGATCAAGGGATTTCGCGATCCCGGCTATTTCCGCGATCCGGCGAATGACAGCGAGTATCTGGTTTTCACCGGGTCTGACGGTCGTGACGATCATACCTATAACGGCATTGTCGGTTTGATCGCTCGCGGTGCCGACGGCTGGGCGCTGGCAACGCCGATCTATTCGGCAACAGCTTTGTGTAACGAACTCGAACGGCCGCACGTCATCCACCGCGAGGGGCTTTATTACCTGTTCTGGTCAACGCAGCGCCATGTGTTTGCGCCCGACGGACCAAGCGGACCCAACGGCCTTTATGGCGCAGTCGCTGAGGCCTTGCGCGGCCCGTATCGTCCGCTAAACGGCACGGGGCTTGTCGCAGCCTGCCCCGCCAGCGAGCCGACGCAAAGCTACAGCTGGCTGGTGCTCGACACGCTCGAGGTTGCCAGCTTCGTTGACTATTGGGGCATGCGCGGACGTAAACTGTCCGATCACGCCGATCTGATGCGGTCCAATTTTGGTGGCACTGCGGCACCATTGTTCCGCATTGCGCTCGATGGCGATACGTCTGCGATTATCGCCTAGACTTGCCGACGCGGTTTTTGCGTGCGGCGTATTTAGCATCGCGAATGGCCTTCTGCTCCTCTTCGCTCAGAACCTGTGGCACGGGTGTTGCCGCAATCCGTTCGGCTTTCTCGGCTTCTTTCTGTGCTTTTTCGAGAGCGCGGGCCGCCAGCTTTTCCTCGCGCGCGATTTTTGCCGCATCTTCGCGGGCCAGCGCCGCAGCACGCCGCTCGGCAAGCACCGCGTCATCGACGGGTGGTTTGGCACGCAGCTTTTCCAGCGCCGCCTGCTTGGCTTTGGCGGCGAGCGCAGTCCGCTCCTGAAAGGTCGGCTGTTTGAACGAAGGCATAAAAAGACAGATTCCATCAGTGGTTGGGATTGGCGTGACGATCATCACGCCATAGGGCCGATATGGCACCGGCGCTATGGCGGTCAACCGGGAGACGCTCGACATGACACCGCGGATACTGATCGCAACCGCGCAAATTCCCGATGGAGACGATCTTCGCCTGTTTCAGCGCGGCGATGATTTCATGATCGTGCTTGACCGCAACGAGCTGATGAACAGCCGGATGAGCGGGTCCGAAGAAGCGCTTGCCGTGATGACATGCGAGCGACTGGCGGGGCGGACGGCGCCGCATATATTGATTGGTGGTTATGGCATGGGCTTTACGTTGCGGGCGGCACTTGCTGTTCTGCCACCGAAATCGCGCGTGACGGTGGCGGAATTGGTGCCAGAGATTATCGACTGGGCGCGGGGGCCGATGGTGGCGCTGGCGGCGGGATGCCTTGATGATCCGCGCGTCGATCTGGTTACGGGCGATGTCGCCGCCGTCATTGCGGGTGGCAAGGGTCAATACGATGCGATCCTGCTTGATGTCGACAACGGTCCCGACGGCCTGTCGCGCGCCGCCAATGACGGGCTGTATTCGATGCGCGGGCTTGCGGTGGCGAAAGCGGCGTTGAAACCCGGTGGCATCTTGGCGGTCTGGTCTGCCGCGCCCGATACAGCTTTTGCACGTCGCTTGCGCGATACCGGCTTTGCTGTCGAAGAAGTCAGCGTCCGCGCGCGCAGCAATGGCAAAGGACCAAAGCATGTCATCTGGTTTGCTAGCAAAGCCTAGCTCGACAGGCGCACGACCAGTTCTGGCTGCATCACAACCGACGCGGGCTCTTCGCCAGCGATCCGGCGCAGCAGGAGATCGACCATGTGCGCGGCACCGCCCGCAAAATCCTGGCGCACGGTCGTCAGGCGCGGCACCGTCTGCTGGGCAATCGGCAGATCGTCATAGCCGACAACGCGGACTTCGTCGGGCACGGCAATGTCGCGTTCGGCCAGCGCACGGATTGCCGACATCGCGATAACGTCGGACGCGGCGAAAATACCCTGCGGCCGCTCGACGCTCGACCCGAGGAAGCCGACAATATCGGGATGCGCACTTTCGGCGACCAAGTGCGCGGGGAATACTGTGGGTCCGTCGCTTAACCCGGCGTCGGCCATCGCGGCACGGCATCCCTCGAGCCGCTGGGCAATTTCAAGCGCGCGGCTGTCCCCGAAAAACGCAATGCGTTTGCACCCTTGCGCGATCAGATGGTCGGTCGCGATCCGCCCGCCAAGTCGGTTGTCCGATCCGACCGAACAATGCACCATGCCAGGTCCATCGCCACCCCAAACCACGAGGGGTCGATAGCGCGCGGCGACCCGGTCGAGGACATCGGACTGGTCCGACTGGCCGATCACGATCAGACCATCGACGCGGCCTGAATCGACAATGCGGTCAAGCCAGTTGGCATCCGAGGGGATGACGCGTGAGAGGAGCAGGTCGTACCCGCGCTCGGTCAGCCCATCGGCAAGATAGCCGAGCATCGTCATGAAGAACGGATCGGAGATATGCTGGCCGGTCTCATGGCCAAGCGGGATGACGACGCCTATCGCGCCGGTGCGCTGGATCCGCAAATTGCGCGCCATTGCATTGGGCGTGAAGCCGTGCGCCTGCGCCAATTCCTGAATGCGAGTGCGCGTCTTCGCACTGATCAGGCCAGCGCCACTCAGCGCACGCGAGACCGTGCCCGGCGACACGCCTGCAAGTTCGGCGAGTTCGGCAATGTTACGGATACGTTTCACGGACAAGTCAGCCATCGGCGTTAATGTGCGCAATCCGTGGCGAAGCGCAAGCGGTCTGCACAAATAATTCGAAATCGATTGCAATAACGCTTGCAATCGATTGCTGAACCGATATGAATAGGGTTGGAACGGGTATCAGCCCGCCTGAAGTTTAATGTCCGGGGAGGATAAAATGACTGTCGCAACCTATCGCACTGGTGTCTCTGCCGTCGCACTTGGCTTGGCGCTGATCGCGGCCGTGCCTGCCTTTGCGCAGGATGCCACCCCCGTTGAGGACACTGCCAGCTATGAAATTATCGTGACCGGCGTCGCAAAGGGTCAAAACCGTCTGGACAGTTCGGTATCGATCAGTTCGCTGAATGCCGACGCCATTGCTGTCGCATCGCCACGCTCTGCGGCTGAATTGTTCCGCAGCATTCCCGGCATCCGTTCGGAAAGTTCAGGGGGCGAAGGCAACGCCAACATCCAGATGCGCGGCATTCCCATTTCGACCGGCGGCGCCAAATTCCTCCAGCTGCATGAAGACGGCCTGCCCATCCTCGAATTTGGTGACATTGCTTTTGGCAACGCTGATATATTTCTGCGCGTCGATTCAAATGTTGCACGCGTAGAAGCTGTGCGCGGTGGCTCGGCATCGACATTTGCGTCCAATTCACCGGGCGGGATCATCAACCTGATCTCGAAAACCGGTGAGCAGGAAGGCGGATCTATCCAGGGCTCACTGGGAGTCGATTACCGCGACTACCGGATGGACGTCGATTATGGCGGCAAAATATCGGACACGGTGAATTTCCATGTCGGCGGCTTCTATCGCGTTGGCGAAGGGCCGCGCCGCGCGGGTTATGATGGCAACAAGGGTGGCCAGATCAAGGGTAACATCACCAAGACCTTCGACGGTGGTTTCTTTCGTCTGAACTTCAAATATCTCGATGACCGCGCTATCGCCTACTTGCCTAGCCCGGTTCGCGTAACGGGCACGAATGCCGATCCGAAATACGCCGCATTGCCGGGATTGAGCCCGAACAACGACACGATCCACAGCATCAACTTTACCCGCGCGGTTACGCTCGACGGTAAAAACAACCGCGACGTCAATGACATCCGCGACGGCATGAACCCTGTCGTCAAAGCAATCGGTTTCGAAGGACAGTTCGAAGTGGCCGACGGTTGGACGGTCAACAACAAATTCCGTTACGCCGACATTAGCGGGCGGTTCAATTCGCCCTTCCCGGCAACAACCGACACGGCACAAAATCTTGCCAATGGAATCGGTGGTGCCGGATCGACGGTCACATATGCCAACGGTCCGCTCGCAGGACAGGCCTATGCCAATCCGACGACGGCAAACGCCATTGGTATCGTGCTGTTCAATACAAAGCTGAACGCGCTGGACAATATCACGAACGACCTGCGTCTCAGCCACAGCTTTGACACCGGCTCGGGCAAGATCGATTTTTCGGCCGGCTTTTACAAATCGCGGCAGAAAATCGATATCGACTGGACTTGGTCGTCCTATCTGCTCGACGCGAAAGGTAACAATGCCGCGCTGCTGAATGTCCGCAACGCGGCGGGCGTTTTGCAAACCGATAATGGCCTCATCGCTTACGGCGCATCCTTCTTCGGCAATTGCTGTCGCCGAACCTTCAATCTCGATTTCGACACAAGCGCGCCGTTTGCATCACTCAGCTACAACAACGGCGGCCTGACAATTGACGGCAGCTTGCGCTATGACTTCGGTCAGGCGCGCGGTTTCGTGGTCGGTGATGGCCCGGTCGTTTCGTTCGACGTCGACGGCAACGGAACAATCTCTGTTCCGGAAACGAAAACGACAATTATTCCCCTCACGGCACAGCGCCCCGTGAATTACAACTACAGCTATCTGTCCTACTCGCTTGGTGTGAATTACAAGCTGTCGGACGATCTCGCTATGTTCGGTCGCTACAGCAAAGGCGGACGTGCCAATGCCGACCGGTTTGTTTTCGGCGGCAACACCAGCGCGTTGTCAGGTGCTCTCCTTCCTGGGGCGCGACCCGTTGATTTCGTCAAGCAAGCCGAAGTGGGCGTCAAATATCAGAGCAATGGTCTAAACCTCTATGGCACCGGCTTCTGGGCCCGCACCGAAGAGCAAAGCTACGAGGCGACAACGCAGCGCTCGACCGCCAACACTTACCGAGCTTATGGTCTCGAGCTTGAAGGGTCTTACCGAATGGGCGGCTTCAACATCGCCGCCAGCGGCACTTATACAAATGCGAAGATTACGAAATCAAACGATGCAACAGTCGTGGGCAAAAAGCCGCGTCGACAGGCTGACTTCACTTACAAGCTCACACCCAGTTACACGATGGACATGTTCACCGTTGGCGCGAGCGTGATCGGGACAACAGCCAGCTTTGCGCAGGACAACAACCAGTTGAAGCTGCCGGCATTCACGCAAGTCAATGCGTTCATCGCTGTCCGCCCGCTCGAACGGGTGCAAGTATCGCTCAATGCCAACAATCTGTTTGACGTCGCGGGCTATACCGAAGCCGAAGAGGGCTCGATCCCGACCAACGGCATCGTCCGCGCCCGCTCGATCAACGGCCGCACAATTTCAGCGGCAGTAAAGTTCGACTTCTAATCGAATAACTCCCGACCGGGTCGCACTGGTCCACCTTTATCGGGTGCGCACTGTAAAGCAGGCGCACCCGTATTCTTTTGTGGGCTTTGCATGAGGTGCAAAGGCCCCGGCATAAGCCAGTCGCCGTCTTCGACGTTCGCGTCCCTAAAGCAGGCCTGCTGCACGGAAACTGACCCGCCGGTCGCCGCCAATTACAAGAGGGTCGTGCACGCGAATGCCCAGCGCTTCCGCTGCGCGCATCAGGCGATGGGTTGCGGAAATGTCGGCTTGGCTCGGCGTCGGATCACCCGACGGATGATTGTGCGACAACAGCAGCCCCGCCGAACCGAGCCGCAACGCATCGGCAATAATCGTGCGCAGCGGCATCACAACGCGCAGCGGCTCGCCAAGATAATGATGGATGGC